>WTGD01000119.1 GCA_011523725.1 Nitrospinota bacterium | reverse complement strand
TCTCTGCGCCGAGACGACGCATGACGAATACGGAAAGTACCTCGAGGGGCAAAAGTCGGAGGAGGAGCAATCCCCGGAAAGATACGGGGACGCGTAGCAAAACATTACAAATTGGGTCTGTTGAAAAAGCCTTTATCAAAGGATTAACCCCCCAACCCCCCTTGTCAGGGGGGCTTTTTTCTTACCTCCTCCTCGGGAGGGCCTTCTTTTTTTACCCCCCTGTCAAGGGGGGGTAGGGGGGGTTGGTTTTCAGGCAGGAGGAAGTCATTCCATAAACGTATGTCGATTGAAAAATCCATGCCCCGTCATTGCGCGTTTTTTCCATCACGCCTAAAATCGGACGCGTTTTTTGCCGCCAATACCCATTCATACAAAGGAACGAACTCATGAACAGATTTGCGAAATATGCAGTGATGCTCATCGCGGCGGCATTACTGGCGGCTCCCGCCCTCACGCACGCTGCCGAGTGGAGAATCGACCCCGCCCACACGACGGTGAGCTTCAAGGTGCGCCATCTGGGCGTCACATGGGTGCAGGGGGAGTTCCAGCGGGTATCGGGAAGGGTAAGCTACGACCGGAAGAACCCCGGCGCCTCGGCGGCGGACATCGTCATCGACGCCGACTCGATCAACACGCGCAACGCGCGGCGCGACAACCATCTCAGGAACGACGACTTCCTGCTCGTCGAGAAACACCCCACCATCACGTTCAAGTCCAGGGCCGTGAAGAATGCGGGCGCGGAGGGCCTCGACCTCGTCGGCGCCCTGACCATCCGGGGCGTCACGCGGGAAGTGGTGCTCAAGGTCGCCGACATCAGCGGGGAGGTCAGGATGCGCGGGACCGTCAAGATGGGCGCGAGCGCCACCACCCGGATCAACCGCAAGGACTTCGGGGTGAAGTACAACCGCCTGCTCGAGGCGGGCGGGCTCGTCGTGGGCGACGAGGTGCGCATCACCATCGACGTGGAGTTGAACAAGCAATAGCGCGAGGGCGCTGCGCGCGGGAAAATTTTCGTTCCTCCCGAGCGGCTTCCTCCGGTCACCGAGCGTACGCTCTTTCAAACACCATGAGCGCGCGCATCCGGCTTGCGCCTGCGGCATACATTCCGCCGCTTTTTGTGGTATTATTCCGCGTCCGACACAGGACACATTCTTCAAATACGATTGACGATTCATGACACGAGTCCCCTTAGGGAAAACAAGGAGGGATTACCCCATGACAATCAGGAAAACGACTCTCTGGACCATCGCCTTCGGCGTAGCGCTCGCCGTCCTGGCGGCGCCCCTCGGCGCGTTCGCGCTCGAGAAGAAGCTCGTCATCGTCACGTCCTATCCGCCGGACACGACGACCACCGTCAAGAAGGCCTTCGAGAAGAAACACCCCGGCGTCAAGGTCGAGATGCTCAAGAAAAAGACCACCGCCGGCATCAAGTATCTCCAGGAGACGGCCTCGAACAACCGCTCCGACATGTTCTGGGCATCCGCGCCCGACGCCTTCGAGGTGCTCAAGGGCGACAACCTGCTCCAGAAGTACAAGGTGAAGATCAAGGGCATCCCCAAGAAAGTCGGCGCCTTCCCGATCAACGACCCCGAGGGCTACTACAAGGGGTTCGCGGCTTCGGGCTACGGCATCATGTGGAACACCCGCTACCTGAAGGCCAAGAAGCTGCCCGAGCCCAAGACCTGGGCCGATCTGGCGAAGCCCGTATACCACGGCCACGTCGGCATGAGCGCGCCGTCGCGCTCGGGCACCACCCACCTCACCGTCGAAACCCTCCTGCAGGGCAAGGGCTGGGAGAAGGGCTGGGCCGAGTGGAAGGCCATCGCCGGCAACTTCAAGACCGTCACCGAGCGCAGCTTCGGCGTGCCCGACGGCGTCAACTCCGGCCAGTTCGGCCTCGGCATCGTCATCGATTTCTTCGGGCTCTCGTCCGAGGCTTCGGGATTCCCCGTGAAATTCATCTACCCGCCGGTGACGACGCTGGTGCCCGCGAACATCGCCATCGTCAAGAACGCGCCGCACCCCAAGGCCGCGGCTGCGTTCATCGAGTTCCTGCTATCGCCCGCGGGCCAGGAAGTGCTGCTCGACAAGAAAATCCGTCGTCTGCCCGTGAACCCGGCGACCTACGCCAAAGCGCCCAAAGACTTCCCGAACCCGTTCAAGGACAAGTCCATCGGTTCGGCGGTCAAGTTCGACCTGCAACTCTCGAAGAACCGCTACAACGTCATCAACTCGCTGTTCGACGTGATGGTCACCTACCGCCTGAACGATCTGCGCGCGGCGACCAAGGCGATCCAGACCGCCGAGGCGCAGATGAGCGGCAAGAAGAACATGTCGGCGAAGAAGATGCTCGACGAGGCGAAGGCGCTGGTCGCCAAGGTGCCGATCACCGCCGCGCAGGCGAGCAAGAAGGAGTTCAACGCCATCTTCAAGAAGAAGCGCAAGAAGGCGACCACGAAGGTGACGGGCCGCCAGGCCGAGATCGAGCGCGAATGGGACGCGCAGGTCAAGGAGAACTACGCCAGGGCCAAGGCGCTGGCCGAGAAGGCGGCGTCCATGCTCTAGCCCTGAAGCCCGGGCGGAGAAGGGGGAAGAATGTCTCTGGAAGCGATGGCGCGCGGCCAGTGGGGGCCGGCGGCGGTGGGCCTCATTGTCGGCCTGTTCCTGCTCGCCTTCCTGGTCGTGCCCGTCGTGAACGTGATCTACGTCGCCTTCCAGGACCCGAACACGGGCGCGCTCACGCTCATCAACTTCGTCGACTTCTTCCGCAACAGTTTGTTTCAGGAATCCGCCGTCAATTCGATATACGTCGCCCTGATGGCGGTGGTGCTGGCGTCGATTTTTGCGCTTCCGCTCTCCTATTTCACGACGCGCTTCAATTTCGGCGGGGCCATCCTCATCCAGACGCTGGGCGTGCTGCCGCTCATCATGCCGCCCTTCGTCGGCGCGGTGGCGATGCTGCTGCTGCTCGGCGAGAACGGCTCGGTCAACCTGCTGCTCGATGAGTGGTTCGGCTTCACGATTCCCTTCATGGAAGGGTTGAACGGCGTCATCCTGGTGGAGAGCATCCACTATTTCCCGTTCATCCTCATGAACCTCTCGGCCTCGCTCAACAGCATCGACCGCTCGATGGAGGAATCCGCCCAGAACCTGGGCGCGAGCGGGGTGCGCCTGTTCCGGCGCATCGTGTTCCCGCTGGCGATGCCCGGCTACGTCGCGGGCGCATCGCTGGTGTTCCTGAAAGTCTTCGACGACATCGGCACGCCGCTTCTGCTCAACATCAACAACATGCTCGCGCCCCAGGCCTATCTCCGCATCGCCTCCATCGGCATCTCCGACCCGATGGGGTACGTGATCTCGGTCATCCTCGTCATATTCTCCCTGTTCGCGCTCTGGATCTCGTTTTTAGCGCTTCGGGGCAAGGACTACGCCACCGTCCAGAAGGGCGGGGGCGGGCTGATGAAGCGCGACCTGAGGCCTTGGGAGAAGGCCGGCTGCTACGGTGTCGTCGTCTTCATCCTGCTGCTGGTGCTCTCGCCGCACTTCGGCCTTGCCATCCTCTCTCTCGGCACGGTCTGGTCGTTCAGCGTGCTGCCCGACGCCTACACCTTCTCGCACTATCTGCGGGTGGTCTCGGAATCATCGGAGTTCATCACGAACACGCTGCTCTACGCCGGCCTCGCCGCGGGCATCGACGTCCTTTTCGGCACGGCCATCGCCTACATCGTCCTGCGCACCGGCCTGGCCGGCCGGAAATGGCTGGATTACGCCGCGATGGGCGCAGTGGCGATTCCCGGCGTGGTGCTCGGCATCGGCTACCTGCGCACCTTCTACGCCTTCAACGTGCCGATCATCGACAAGCCCCTGGCGTCCTGGTGGGTCATCATCGTGGTCGCCCTCGCCATCCGGCGGCTGCCCTACGCGCTTCGCGCCTGCTTCGCGGCACTGCAACAGCTGAGCGTCATGCTCGAAGAGGCCGCCGAGAACCTGGGCGCGACCAAGGGCCGCACCATCTACCGGGTCGTCATCCCGCTCATGTCGGGCGGCATCGTGGCCGGTTTCGTCACCAGCTTCGCCACCGCGGCGGTCGAGCTTTCGACGACCATCATGCTGGTCTCGCAGGAATCGGACGCCCCGCTCGCCTTCGGCATCTACGAGTTCATGCAGTCTGCGGCGGGCCGCGGCCCGGGCGCTGCGCTCGGCATCATCGCCGTGCTCATCGTCGGGATCGCGACCTACGTCTCGCACCGCTTCATCCAGCGCAAAGAGACGAGCCAGACGCCGGACATGGCCATCGTCGCGGGAGTATGAGTATGACATCGCAAAACGCCGCCGGCGTCGTCATCGAGCAGTTGAGCCTCGCCTACGATACGACCGACGTGCTGAAAGACGTGAACCTGCGCATCGAACCGGGCGAGTTGTTCACCTTCCTGGGTCCGTCGGGGTCGGGCAAATCGACCCTGCTGCGCGCCGTCGCCGGCTTCGGGCCGGCGCCCCGGGGGCGCATCCTCATCGGTGACGACGACGTAACGCATCTGCCGCCCTGGCGGCGCAACGTCGGCATGGTGTTCCAGTCCTATGCGCTCTGGCCGCACATGACGGTGCGCAGGAACGTCGCCTTCGGTCTCGAGGAGCGCAGGACGCCCGCCGCCGAGATCCCGAAGCGCGTCGACGCCGCACTCGACATGGTCGGACTCCTGGAGCTTGCCGAGCGGCGTCCCTCTCAGCTGTCCGGCGGTCAGCAGCAGCGCGTCGCCCTCGCCCGCACCATCGTCGTCGAACCCCGCGTGCTCCTGCTCGATGAGCCGCTCTCGAACCTCGACGCCAACCTGCGCGTGCAGATGCGCCGCGAGATTCTCGACTTGCAGCGCGAACTCGCGCTCACCACCATCTTCGTCACCCACGACCAGGAGGAAGCCAACACCATATCCGACCGGATCGCCGTGCTCGACGAGGGCGTCCTCCAGCAGGTGGGAATGCCCATGGAACTCTACGACGAGCCGGTGAACCGCTTCGTCGCCCACTTTTTGGGCACGGCGAATCTCATGGACGGGCGGATCGAGGCGGGGTCTGACGGCGCGCGCTTCGCCGCGTCCGGCGGCATCGTCGTGCCGCTTATGGATGAGAGCCATGCGGCGGGCGAGAACCGGACCGCCGTGTTCCGGCCACAGGACATCGCCATCGCAGCCCCTGGCGAGGCACTCCCCGGAATCGTCCTGACCGGCCGGGTGCAGCACCGCGAGTTTCTCGGCAACCTGCTTCGCTACAGCGTCGCTATCGGCGAGGACATCCTGCTGGTGGACGACACCCACCACCCGGGCCGCCGCGCCTTCGCCGTGGGCGATGAGGTCGCGGTGGGCCTCGCCGGCGAGCAGGTGCGCATCCTGGAGCGTTGAGCCCGTAGGAGCGGTTCGCGAACCGCCCCTACAGTCGTCATTCCGGCGAATGCCGGAATCCAGAACCAAGCAGAATGAAAATAATCCAGCTTTTCATCTTTTCATCATCGGTTGGAAGCAATCAAAAAAAATGCAAAGGCAACCCCTGGATTCCGGCATTCGCCGGAATGACGGCAATCTGCGGATACGGGTTCGCATGGACAGGTCGCGACCTGTCCCTACAAACCCTCTACTTGCAGGGGGCCTTGTTCGGGCTTTTTCAACAGCCCTAAGCATCGTCCACTCCCCTGAAACACCGCCAAATGAACGGTCGGGCTTGCCATTCCCGCGCTGATGGTGGATTCTCCCCCGAAATCTGAAACGGCGTAACGAAATCTGGAGTCAACCCGAATGTCGGAACCGAAGAGCGTTTACATCGAAAGAGGCGGCGTGCGGCTTCATGCCCTGGACCACGGGAGCGAGAGGGAGGACAAACCAATCATTCTCTTGCTGCACGGCGCGGCGGCCCATGCGCGCTGGTGGGATCACATCGCCCCCGGTTACAAAGACATGCTCCGGCCCGTGGCGACGGATCACCGCGGCCACGGGGACACCGGCTGGCAGGACGAATACCCCTTCGAGGAGCTTCTGCACGACGTGGCGGCCTGGGTGGAATGGGCCAAAACACAGAGCGGGCGGAAACCCTGGCTGCTGGCCCACTCGATGGGCGGCGTCATCGCGCTCAACCTCTTCGCGCTGGAACCGCCGGATATCGAGGGCCTCATCGTCGTGGATTCCCCCCTTAAGACGACGGACGCGATTCTCGCCGAGGTGCGCGCGTTCGGGAACCGCCCCGCCAGGCCCTGGGCGTCGCGGGAGCTGTTCGTGGAGAAATTCCGGCTCCTGCCCGCATCGGACAAGGTGAATCCAGAGACCATCGCCCACATCGCGCGCCACGCCGTGCGCCAAAACGGCGACGGCGGGTGGACGGTCAAGGCGGACAGGCGATTCCACGCCACCCGCCCCGAGACGGATCAGCGCGCCGGCTGGCTGCGCGTCGAGACCCCCGCACTGCTCGTGGCGGGAGAACTCTCGGACCGCCTGAAATCGGATTCCCTCGAATGGGTGCGCGGGAAGGTTCCCCAGGTGGAGACCACCGTGATCCCGGGCGCGCACCACCACGTCTTCATGGACGAGCCGGAGGCCTTCATCCGCGTGACGCGCGAGTTTCTGGAGAGGAAGATCGCCTGATGGGAAAGGCAATTACTCCATTCCTTGAGTATCCGAACATCTTGCGCTAAGGCTATACCCCATCAAATGCGCTTGGTGCCCAACTCCTTGACGCCAGAAACCGCGACATCGGTATGTACCACTCCCCGGTCAGTCCGAGCTTCACTTACATTTACACCAGCGACATACATCAAGACGGTGATTGAAAGGAGAACAAAAACTACATTTAATGCTTTTCTCATCTTATGGCTCCTTATCTGAGAATTTTCGGAATACCGTTGTCGAATTTGTCTTTGATATAAGGCTCATCACAAAGGGACGGCTCATCTGCAATCTTTTCGCGCCAAACCTTATCTTCGTTAATACCTGTTATCTCCGCGAGGCGTTTTGCGGCTTGCTTCGCCACATCCCGGTTTTCGGCTTCGACCGCGTAATACGCGATATTCCAAGCGAGAAACAAGTGGTTGCGATGCGTATCCATCAGCTTGACTGCCTCTTCGAACGAAGCCGTCTTCTCGGCGATCGGCTTCAAGCGACTTTTCGCTTCCTGGGCTTCGACACCCGAGAGAGCGTACAACCACTTGTCTTCCATCTGCAGCCAGCCTCGGGCATAGCTCGATATACTCACTAAATTCATTTGAACGATTTGACGATTAGATTCCGCAAGCTGGTCGATAGGAGCCACTTTCCTCCATTTCATTTTCTTCAGCACAGATTCTGTGTCTGAATAGAGCTCAAACGCGAGTTCAGCTACGTCTATAATTGTCTTGACCGGGCCGATTTCGAGGTGATGGAAATCGAAGGCGTCTCTGTCATCGCACATTTTGCTATGTTGACAAGTCTCGTCCCAAAGAGTGACATAGGAATGAAGAGCTTGTCCTGCCGAATAATGGTTGGTCATCATTCCGCGGTCATGAATCAGCCGATCAGTGAGCCTCTCATTATTCAAGGAGGCATTTATCTGCTCTGAGAGTGCCAGATCGATCAGCGGGGCAGCAATTGGAGCGATTGGCATCAACGCCTCGACGAATCCATTAGGCGTGAGTTCAGACTTGGAGCGAATGATTCTTTTCGCTTCGGCCTCGGCGACGTTCAGCAATTTCGCTCCCCTTAGCAAGCGGGGATGAAAAACATGGAGTGGAAGATTGTAGATTTCTTCCAGCTCGATCTGAGCGCCGATAATCATCTCCTCTATGTAGGAGGATATACGTTTACCACCAGATAACCATCTCCTGACTTTCTCGCGCAGGTTCGCACCATCTGCTTGGGTCTTCGTAGCGACTTTCGTCAGAATTTTGTTGCCCTCGATGTAGGGCTGGTTTCCTAGCACGAGCGACAGTAGCATAGAGCACCTCCTCTGGTCAGATTTCTTTGTCTTCTTGGCCTTATGGCGCCGTCAAATTCAGTGCAAATTGGCTTTTTGTTGAGTTCGACGTCGGTAGGTTCCCGCTTCCTAGCAACCTCTAGCGAGGATTAAACTAAAATCTTAATGAGGCACTTCGGGGGCGGGGGAGAAATGGGTTTATAAGGACAAATAAGTTTCGGACCTAAGTATAGGCACCAACATTTAATGTACTTTCTGTTCAACTGCGCTATGTTCTTCCTTGCATCATCCGCTTGCGTCGTAGGAGCAAGCACAGTAACCCCGAGGAGGAGGATTCCGATTGCAGTGAGCTTCACTCTTCTCATTTCTTTCTCTCCTTTGTAGTGAAAAAGGGATTTCCCCAAATTTATAAAAGTGGACATGGGGTAGGCGTGGGAATGCACCCCGGCGTAGGCCAGCATGGGTCGCAAATTTTGTGTTGCGGAGAAGCAAGCAAGATAGCACCGAGTAGGAAGGTTCCAACGATAGCGAATTTCATTTTTCTCATTTTCTCTCCTCTGAGACTGAGATTGACGATGTGATAATCGTAGCATCTCGGAATTCCAGCAAACGGGATTTCCGCCAAAAATCCCGTTTGCTGGAATTTTTCTTTCAAGGAAGGAATATGATCCGGTCCTGAGAACTCAGGACAAGAAAGGCACTCAGATACTCCTGTACTACAATCGCTGAGTTTTGGGTCTAATCAGTGAGTGTTTCAGAAAATTATCTTTTTCAAATACCTTTGCCTATCACTCCGTCACAGCCAATGGCGCCATGGCGTCGATGTCGCTCACGCAGTCGATGACGACGGGCCGGTTCGCGCTGAAGGCCCGGTCGAGCGCGCTTTTCAGCTCGCCCGGTTTTTCCACCCGGATACCCAGCGCGCCCATGGATTCGGCGATCTCGGCGAAGTTGACCGCGTTCAGCTTCCAGAGCTCATGGGCCTGCTCGGTCTGCTCGCCGCCGTAGGCGCGGTCGAAGCCGCGCTTGGACTGGTTGCCCGAGGCGTTGTTGTTCACGAGCGTCACCGCGTTTATCTTCCAGCGCACGGCGGTCTCTATCTCCGACAAGTGATACCAGAAGCCCGAATCGCCGTTGAAGGTGAGCACCGGCCTGTCGGGAACGGCGCACTTCGCCCCCAGGCCCGCCGAGAAGGCCCAGCCCAGGTGGCCCGCGCTGCGCATGTAGCTCTGGTCGGGATGCGAGAGGTCGTACATGCCGCCCATCCACATGCCCGAGTGGCCCGTGTCGGCCAGCACGACACAGTCGGACGGCAGCGAATCGGTCAACTCCTGGCAGATGCGCTCGGGGCGCATGGGCGCGGCGTCCGATTCGAGATATTCGGTGAACTCATCGCGCCAACCCTGCACGAACGCTTGCGCCCGCTCTACCCAGCCCGCACGCGAGGCGGCGGACTCTCCGTTCGCCGTATCGACCATCTTCTGCAGGCTCACCTTGGCGTCGCCCAGGACGGCGGCCTGCAGGGGGTAGTTCCGCGCAAGCGCCTCTGGTTCGATGTCCAGTTGAATCGCGGGCGTGCCGATGGGCGGCACGGCCCAGAAGTGCGTCGTCATGCCGCCCGTCTCGGTGCCGACGAAGAAAACGAGGTCGGCCGCGTTCACCACCCGGTTCGCGCTCATCCTCGAATAGGTGCCCACCACGCCGACGGAGAGCGGGTGGTTGCCCGGAATGTTGTCCTTGCCGTTCAGCGACGTCGCCACCGGGATATTCAGCTTCTCGGCCAGGGCGATGAGTTCTTTGGACGCGCCCGAGGAGCGCACCCCGCCGCCAGAGACGATGACGGGGCGCTCCGCCTTTTCGAGCAACTCGACCGCTTTTTTCACGCGCGCCATTTCGGGCTCGGGCCGATATGGAGGGAGTTCTTTGAAGTCTTCTTCGATGATCACCTCCATCTCGGCCTCTTCGATGTCGAGCTGGCCCTCGTTGCCCGCGAATTGCAGGTGCACCGGCCCCGGGCAGCCGGACATGGCGACGCGAAAGGCTTGCCTGAGCATGTCCGGGAAGCGCGAGGCGTCGTCTACCGTGGCGTTGAACTTCGTCACGGGCTCGAAGGCGGGCACGTCGTCCACCTCCTGGTAGACCTTGCGGAACTTGGTCTGCGGCACGCGGCCGCCCGTGAAGGCGAGGACGGGAGCTTTCGCCAGATAGGCGTCCCGCAGGCCCGCCGCCAGGTTCAGCGCGCCGATGACCTGCGCCATGCAGACGCCCGGCTTCTTGCCCGCGCGGGCGTAGCCGTCCGCCATGTAGGCGGCGGATTTCTCGCCGTGCGTCTGGATGCGGGCGATGTTCGTGCGCTCCTCCATCTCGGCCATCGAGCGCCTCAGGACGGCGGGAACCAGAAAAGTGTGCGTAACGCCATAGCCCTTGAGCATCTCGGCCATGACCTGGGCGCCTGTCATTTTCGGCATTCTGTCTTTCTCCTTGTCAAATTCATAAAAATGTATCGCCAAGGCCGCCTATTCCGCCTCGGCATTCTACGCAATCCAAGCCGTCAGGACAGGAGCAGGGCCCTATCCCCTTACCCCTGCGAAGCTCCATCCTCACCCTGAGTAGCCGCGAAGCGGCGTATCGAAGGGCGCCCCGTCCTGAATATGCCAAAGGGGCTACCCCGAGCCTCCCCATCCTTCGATACGGCCCTGCGGGCCTACTCAGGATGAGGGTTTCGGGCTTCTTCGAACCAGGGCCTCCATGCCGGGAAAATCCCGCATAGGCTTATCAGCTAAGGGCGAGAAAATCCAGCGCGCAGGGCATCGCGCACGGCGTCGGGGATCTCGCGCATATCCTCCACCACGACGGCGCCCGCCTCTCTTAACAGCGCCTTTTTCCGCGCGGGAGAACCCTCCCCGCGCTCGATGATGGCCGCCGCATGGCCGAAGCTCACCCCCTGCGGGGCGGACTCGTTCACCATCCCCGCGATGAAGGCGACCACCGGCTTGGTGAAGCCGGCATCATTCATCAGGCGCGCCGCGTCTTCTTCCGCGCACGAGCCGGGTTCGCCGAACAGGACGACGCACTCCGTATCCGGGTCCTCCTCGAACAAGGGCATGAGCTCCGAAAAAGGCGCGCCCACCATCGCGTCGCCCCCCACGCTCACGTAGGTGCTCTGGCCGATTCCCTCCCGCGTCAGGAGCCAGCAGGTCTCGCTTCCCATCCCCCCGCTTCTGCTGAGCACGCCCACCGGCCCGCGCCGGAACAAGAGGTTCGTGACGGGCAAATCCCCGCCCGTGCCACCCATCTTGGCGCGTCCGGGGCTGATGACGCCCTGGCTGTTGGGACCCACGAGCCGAACGCCCGCGCGTCTGGCGTGGGCGATCATCCGCGCCACGTCGTGCTGGGGAACGCCCTCGGCGCAAACGAGGATCAGGCCGACGCCCGCTCCCGCCGCCTCGATGGCCGATTCCGCCGCCGCGGCGGCCGGCACGAACAGGACGGCGGCGTCCGCCGGATGGTCCTTCAGGGCTGCGGCGAACGAGTCGTAGACGGGCACGCCGTCGCAATCCTCGCCAGCGCGTCCGGGCACGACGCCCGCCACTACATTTGTGCCGTATTTGCGCATGAAGCCCGTGTGGGCGCGCGCCTGCCAGCCGGTGATCCCCGCCACGACGACGCGCGTGGTCTCATCGACGAGGATGCTCATCGCGTGCCTCCCGCCCTCGTCCACGACTCCCCGCGCTTCACGGCTTCCACCTGCGCGATGATGCGCTCGGCGGCTTCTTCGAGCGTCACCTCATCGCCCAGATACTGAAGATCCGGACAGCCTGCGGCGATTTCGCGCGCCTCCTCCCCGCCCGCGCCCGCGAAGCGCACGATGAAGGGAAATTCGGCGAGATCGACCCCCGTCTCCTCGACCGCGCGGGCGATGGCGCGGACCTTGAGCTGAACGCGCGAGAAACTCGTGATGTTGCTGCCCGCGAGCACGCCCCTCACGTTCGGCATGCGGAGGATCTCTTTCGTGATCTGAAAATACTTCTCCTCCAGCGGCCCCGGCGTGATGTCGAACGCCGTGGCAGGCGCACCGCCCAGGCGCGCCATGGTGTCCAGCAGGTACAGGCCGCCCCCTCCCCCGCTCCACATGAGGGCGATCTCCCCGCCTTCGATCTCCGTGAAGCGCGCCGTGTTGTACGGGGGGATTCTGGCGTCTATCTCCGCCACCCGCGCCTCGGCGGGGGTGGGCGGACGCCAGCCGCCGCCGGAGTCCTCATCCAATAACTCTTCCAGTTCGGGATGGCGGAACAGGGCGTCCGCGTCCAGATCGAGAACGCACGCGGCGGCGATGACTTCAGTCGTATCGGTCAGGACGAGGGGGTTTACTTCCAGCAGACGCGCTTCGGAGCGGCAGAACAGCGCGTAGCAGGCTTCCAGAGCCATCGCAGCCCGGTAGAGCGCTTCACCCTGCACGCCCGTTGCTCGCAGGAAGGGGATACACCGCTCCTCGCTCAGGCCCTCCAGGATATCGACTTCGAGACGCTTGAGCGCGTCGGGGTTTTCCTCCAGGAGCGCCTCGATCTCCACGCCGCCCTCGGCGCTGAACATGACGAGCGGCCCGCGCGATGCGCTGTCGAAGGCGATAGAGAGATACCACTCCTGCGCTATCGGGACCCTCTCCTCCACCAAGAGGCGTCTGACGGGGAAATGGTGCACGGTGCGGCCCAGGAGCTTCCGGGCCGCCTCTTCCGCCTCACCGGGCGTATCCGCCGTGAGAATCGCCCCCGCCTTGCCGCGCTTTCCTACGGGAACCAGGGCCTTCACCATCACGGGGCCGCCGATGGCGCGCGCCGCCTCGGCCGCCTCTTCCGGCGTACTCACGGAACAGCCACGCGGGACCGCCACGCCCGCATCGCGCAGAAGCGCTTTGGCCCTGTCCTCGAACACGCGGGGCATGGCTATCTCACCGGAAGCGGAAGGAGTGCGCTTACAGGATGGCCACGGGCCGGACGGGCGAGCCCGTGCCGCCGCGCACCTTGAGCGGCAGGCAGACGAAAAGAAACTCATGGGCGCGCGCCCGGCTCAACTCCTCCAGCACGGCGACTTCGAGCAGGTGGATGCCGCTGTCCACCAGCATGTGGCAATGCACCGGCAGGGAGGGCGCGGGCAGCACTTCTACAGCGAAGTTGTCGCTCCCCGCCATGAAGATGCCTTGATCGGAGAGCCACCTGGCGGCGTCCATGTCGATGCCCGGCACGCCGCCTTTTTGGAAATAATAGTTCCGGCCCGGCCAGTGGCGCATGTGGCCGGTACGCACGAGTACGACGTCGCCCTCCTCCACCCGGACGCCCTGGGCTGCGGCGGCCGCTTCGAGCTCTTCTTTCGTTACGGGCCGGCCCGCTTCGAGCACGTCTTTCTTAAGGTGTGCCGCCATGTCGATCATCACGCCGCGCCGCACCACGGGCGCTACGCTCTCGATACCGTGGGCCTTGAGTCCTTCGGTCTTGCTCTGATGCTCGGCGGCGTCCAGGCCGCCGTGGAGCTTCATGTCCCGCGCGACGTGGCCCAGGGCGTCGATGTGCGTGCCGGTGTGGCCGGTGCAGAAGAACGTATCCACCGCCGAACACGCGCCGCCTGAATACATGAAATCGCCGTGTTCCCTGATCATGGAATAGCCGAAGGGGCCGTGGAGCGGCACGTGGGGCATGCCGGGGAAAAGCTCTACGCCCAGATCGAACACCCTGCTGCCGCGCGCGACGGCGCGCACCTCTTCCAGGTTCATGATTCCCTCACCCTGAAACTCATGGGACTTCGGGCCGATGGGCCGGGTTCGCATTTCGGCTAATATAGCTTTGCGTCTGCCCATCGGGCAAGGTAAACAGGGGGAAGATGAAACCGCATCTCATCCATGCTTCATGGAGTTCGGGCATGAATTACTGGGCGTACGTTCACCCGGCCTTTCAGATCGCGACGCTCTCGCTGGGCCTCGTCGTTCTGGCGAACGGCCTGCGCGTGAGGCGCTCGCGCAAGGGAGGAGCCGGCCCCGAGACGGCGCGCTTCGCCCGCCTGCACATGCGCCTGGCGCGGTGGTTTATTGCTCTTTTCTCGGTGGGTTACGCACTGGGATTGGGGGGCATGCGCTTCGCCTTGGAAGGCCCTCTCTACAAGACGGCGCACAGCTATTTCGCCACCCTGGCCTTGGGGCTGTTCTGGACGACGGCCTGGCTGGGCCGCAGGCTGAGGAAAAACTTGAAGAACAATGATTTGCGGCAGATTCATTCCTACTGCGGGTTCCTGGCCGTCTTCATCGCCCTGTTCGTCGCTGTTCTGGGGATGCGGCTGCTCCCCTAGACGCTTGATTCTGATACAATGCGCTCGCCGCCGCCTCACGAGGCAGAATCCATGACGGTATTCCCCTTCCCGTTGCCGCATCGAGTCCATTTTCGAGGGGAGAAAGAGCCATGCTGAGAAAATCGAGTTTCTTCCTCCTCGGCGCGCTCCTGAGCGTCTCGATATGGGCCGTCCTTCCGGCACTGGCGGCGAACGCACCCAAGAACCCGTGCGCGGCCCAAAATCCCTGCGGGGCGGGCAACCCCTGCGCGCCCCAAAACCCATGCGCCGCCAAGAACCCCTGCGCACCGAAGAACGCCTGCGCCAGGACGGAGAAGAACCCGCGCATCGTCAAGCCATTCACCCCCCCTGCGGGCGGCGCGGCCCGGGCGAGGAGCAAGAAGCCGACCGTCACGCCGCCGCCCTTCGCATCCACCCGGAAGCGCGACGCGAGCGTAAAGGACGCCGTCGCGCGGGGCAGGAAACTTTTCCGCAGCATCGGCTGCGTTAGCTGCCACCCCAGGGGACGCACCATCCGGGGCACCGCAGTGGACGTCAAGGGCGTGAGACACCCGGTTCCGGTTCCCACGCTCATCGGAGCGGCGGAGCACTTCCCGCGCCTGAGCCCTGGAGGGCAGGTAGCGAGCGTCGGGCAGTTCAACGACTGGTGCGCCACGACGTTCATCGGCGCTCCGCCCATGAACCCCGACTCCCAGGAATACAAGGACCTAGAAACCTACGTGGTCTCGCTCTCGCCCGCGCGGTATGAGCGCATGCTCGCGTGGGAGGCGAAGCGCAAGGCGTTCATGAAGACGGTGCTGTCCGCAGGCGGAGGCGCAAACCCCGGCGGAGCCAACGCCGCCGCGCCGAAGAATCCCGGCGGGGATAACCTCGACGCCAAGACCCCCCCTGCGCCCAGGAATCCAGGCGTGTCCAGTAACCCGTGTGCGGCGCAAAATCCATGTGCGCCTAAGAACCCTTGCGCCGCCAAAAACCCGTGTGCGAACAATCCCTGCGCCGCCAGGAATCCTTGCGCGAAGAAATAATGGAGAACTAGCCGAGATATTCGGATGATCCTCCGGCGCGCCGCCGCTTGAGAGGCACATCACCGCGCCGAGCGGAGACGGCTTGCGCCCTTCACCCCGTACCGGCCAGGCCTCTGAAAGAGAACAGAAAATGAAATGGTTAAAGGAAAATGGCTTGTGGATCACGCTGATGCTCTTGTTGAGCTTCACTGCGCCCATTGCCTCCCTTGCGGCGAAGAGAATCCCTCCCAATCCCGAGACGGCGAAGCAAAACGGCGGGAACTACTGGCGGGGCAAAGAAATCTATGGGGAGATCTGCTTCTCCTGCCACGGGGTCAAGGGCGACGGCAAGGGACCGATCTGGCGTACGGTGAGGCCGAGACCCCAAGTCTTTACAAGCCCCTACATGAAGCGCATGACGGACGACTACATGTTCTCCGTCGTGAAGTTCGGCAAGATGAACGTCCTGAAAAACCAGACGAAGGGCCACCAGATCAAAAACGGCGTCGCGACCGCCATGCCCTCCTTCGGCGAGGCGCTCGAAGACGCCCAGATAAGAAAGCTCATCTGGTGGGTGCGCGGCTTCAGCAAAGGCAATCAACCGAAAGACGCGGTGAGCAGGGAAATTTTCACGGACGCCTGCTCCCAGTGTCACGGCAATAAGGGCCTCGGGAACGGAGCGCGGCCCGTGGAGGATCAGGACCCCGAAAAGCCGTTCATCAGCCACATCCAGCCGCCGCCGATGAACTATCACCTGCGAGAACAGATGGCGCGCTTCGGCGACGGGTTCCTCTTCTGGGTCATCAAACTCGGTCGCATCGACGCCAGTGAGATGAAGAAATACGACTTCATGAAATCCTACGGACATCTTCTCAAGGATAAGGATATCTGGTCGGTCGTCCGCTACGTGCGGGAAGCGTTCATCAACGGAAAGCCGAGAAAGAAATAAGAAAAAGGAGCACCAGAAAACCTCCGACTCCCGCCGCCTAAGGGTGATCAGCGATGCGCTTGTGGAGTCTTCATCCCAAATATCTCGACCCCCAGGGCCTCGTCGCCCTGTGGCGAGAAGCACTGCTCGCCCAGGCCGTTCTGGCGGGCGAGACGAAGGGCTACCGCAATCATCCCCAACTCGCGCGTTTCCGCGCAGGCGCCAGGCCCGCCGTCCTCATCGCCGAGTACCTGAGAGCCGTGCACACCGAATCCTTAGAGCGGGGCTACCGCTTCGATAAAGGCAGGATAGGCCGCCCCCGCACTCCGAAGCGACTGGACGTTACGAGCGGACAGCTCGCCTTCGAATGGCGCCACCTGATGAAAAAGCTCGAAACCCGCGCGCCAGAGCTACACGAGAAATACCTGGCGGAGAATACGCCCCTGCCCCATCCCCTGTTCCGCATCATGCCGGGCGGCGTCGCCGACTGGGAGCGAGCGTAAGGCTTCCTCCCAGGACGAGACGCGCCGCGCGGTTTGTGAGAAAATGCGCGAGTCGCCCGAAATATCCGTTTCCCGGGAGTTTCATGATGCGTTTCGACCTTGAAGCATCGCGCGAGGAAATCACCACCTTTTGCGAACGCTGGCAAGTCACGCAACTCGCCGTCTTCGGCTCGGCGCTGCGCAAGGACTTCGGGCCCGAGAGCGACATCGACCTCCTCGTGAGCTTCGAGGAAAGCGCGCGCCACACGCTCTTCGACATGGTTCGCATGGAAGAGGAACTCAAGGCGATTTTCGGGCGCGAGGTTGATCTCGTCGAGCGCGCGGGCGTCGAACAAAGCCGTAACCACATCCGCCGCGAGGCCATCCTGAAATCAGCGGAATCGATCTACCCCCCATCCCCCGCCCAGACCTTGACGAGGGTGTGAAACTCCCCGTTTTCCCCGAAGCGGTCGACGCCCTCGGGCAAGGCCGTCATCAACGCGCGGTCGAAGCACTGCCCGACGCGCACGACGCCGCGCACCTCCTCCGTTACCGCCGAGACCTCGCAGACGGCGCCGCTCGCCTCTAAATCGTCCATCAGCGCTTCATAGGGCGCGCCCCACAGCGGGAAGTGGAGCGATGCGCCAAGGTCTGCGGCCAGTTCCCGGAACGCCTCGACGCGCCAGTCGCGGATGTGCTCCAGGTGCAGGTCGCCGAAAACGAACCGGGCGATGCGCGGAACCATGCGGGCCGCCTCGGCGATGCGGGCCTCATAGGCCTCTCCCGGATGGAGGGGCACGCCCAGCAGCGGGGCGTCCAGGTGCTCCGCCTGGCGCGCCACCAGTTCGATATCGAGTTCCTGGTGCGCGATTTTCCGGCTCGCCGCATCGAAGGTGGTGAGCAGAATGATCGGCCTTTCGCTTTCACGCCGCAAGGCCCGATATGTCAAGAAGCTGTCCTTACCTCCGCTCCAGAAGAGCACGTCGGCGGGTTCTTGGGGAGGCCGGACACCGGTCATCCAGGCGGGCCGGCGGGCGAGGCGGGGGCGTTCTTCCACCGGAACCGCCTCGTGCGCATAGGGGCAGTGGCGGCAGCCGCTGCCGCAGCAACTCCCGCGACGGCGCAGGCCGACCTCGGTGAATACGCGCCATCCCGTCCCGGGGTCGACGTAGAATTCCTCGCCGGCGCGGCACGCGCGCTCATGGAGAATCGACCAGTTATCCTCGTTCATAGTTCGTTCCGGTGGGTATCAGGCCGCACGCGCTTCGAGACGCTCCCAGCCCGCGCCCTCGTGGCCGAAGGCGAAGGCGTCGGGGTGGAGAATCTCCGCGAGAATTTCGGCGGATTCGACCAGCCTCGGTCCGGGGCGGTTGAAGAACTGGTTCCCGTCCGTGACGAACACCTGGCCCTTTCGTACGGCTTCCAGGCGCGCCCACTCGGTTCTTCTGGTGAGCGCCGCCAACTCGCGGCGTGAGCGCGCGATGTCGAAACCACAGGGCATGAGGGCGATGACCTCGGGCCTGGCTTCTTCCAGCGCCGCCCATTCGAGCCACGCGGAGTGTTCGCCGGCGACGCCCAGGACGTCCTCCCCGCCCGCAATCTCCACGAGTTCCGGCACCCAGTTGCCCGCCGCCATCAGCGGGTCGTACCACTCGATGCAGGCGACGCGGGGTCTGCGGCCTGTCTCCTTTGCACGCTCTGCGATAACATCGAGCCTTTTGCGCAACTCATCGAGCAGCGCGTCGCCTGCAT
>WTGD01000095.1 GCA_011523725.1 Nitrospinota bacterium | reverse complement strand
GTTTTGTAGCAGGACAATCCTTTTGGGTTGTCCTGCCCTCCTCGGGGCTGTCCCGCAGGTCGCGACCTGTCCCTACGGCTCATCCGGGGAAATTCCGTTAGCGTCTCACTTTGAAAACAGGAACATCACAAAGGCGGGATATGAAACCGGCTGGTTCGGGTATCAGCCTCCGGTGCGCTCGATGAGCTTCATGAGGGCAGTGTGATTGTCGTTCAGGGCCGTCATGTTCTCCTTATGGCGACGGACGCTTTCGCGCTCCCTGTATTCCGTGCCGCGTTGCATCTGCCGAATCCCGTAGAATATCAATCCAAGACCGATGTATTGACCGGTCAGGCCGATTATCGAGAACAATAAAGTGTAGGATTCATAAGGTGTCATGCAACTTTCCTCACCACGCCACCCGGCTTTTTCCGTCCATCGGGGTTTGCAGGCATTCTGCTTCCCCATTGATGGGACACCAAAGTCTCATAAGGCCTCATAAGGTGTCAAGACCTTATTTGAACTATCAGTTAAAATAATCTGTACTCACCAGGTAAAAATTCCGAACGTCATCATTTGCACGGAAAACCCATCTTGCTCGCCGGGTTTCTCGCTGTATACAATCGTCTTGCGCGGTAGCAAGGAACGCTTTTCCGGCAACGATGAACAGACGGAGTCTCCATTTTTGCCGTGTGATGACCCGCGGCTCGCTCTCATCGGAGCCGAACGAAACCCCGGCTCTAACCTGCCCCCGCGCGTTCTCTCTCCAGCTTCCGGAGAGCGCCCCGTTGAATCTTGCCCGTGGCGGTGAGGGGCAGGCTTTCGAGGAACTCCACGGCTCTCGGGTATTTGTAGGGCGCAAGCTGCGCCTTCACGAAATCCTGAAGCTCTTGGACCAGCGCGTCCCTCTCCCCGGGGGCATCAGCCCTGGAGTCCGTCGAGAGAACGACAAAGGCCTTCACGATCTCGCCTCGCGCCGCGTTCGGCGAGCCGACCACCGCGCACTCGCGGACTTTTGCGTGTTCGAGCAGCACGGCCTCCACTTCCAGGCCCGAGACGTTGTATCCCCCGGTGTTGATCATGTCGTCGGTTCGCGCCTCGAAGGAGATATAGCCCTCCGCGTCGACGCGGCAGAGGTCGCCCGTCATGTTCCAGCCCTCGCGCACGTAGTTCCGCTGACGCTCCATGTCGTCGAGATAGCGGCACCCGGTGGGGCCTTTGACGATCATCTGCCCCACCTCGCCGGGCGGCGCGTCGCGCATCTCCTCATCCACCACGCGCACCTCGTAGCCGGGCACGGCGCGGCCGATCTTCCCGGGGCGGACGTCCGACCCGCTCGCCGAGATGAATATGTGCAAAAGCTCCGAGATGCCCAGGCCGTTGATGATCGAAACCCCGGTGCGCGCGCGCCACTCGCGGAACACCGATGGCTCCAGGGGTTCTCCCCCCGCGATGCAGGCGCGCAGGCTGGTGAGATCATACCCTCCCGCGATGTCGAGCATCTGCCTGTAGCCCGACGGCGTGCTGAAGCACACCGTGCCCTTGTATCTCTCGACCGCTTCCAGCAGATCGCGCGGCGTCCCCCGCTCGAGCAGGACCGAGGAGGCCCCGAAGCGCAGGGCGTCGGTGATGAAGGCGCAAAATCCGTACAAAAAGGCGATCTGCGGACTGCCGCAAACGACGTCGTCGGGACCCAGACCGAAAAGATATTTGGGAAACGTATCCGCCACGGCGATCAGGTCGCGGTGGAAATGCACCGTGCCCTTGGGCGTTCCGGTCGAGCCGGAAGTAAAGCCGATGAGGGCCACGTCGTCCGCCGCCGTGTCCGCGTTATCGAATGCTGGCGATGCTTCGGCCATCAGGGCTTCGAGGCCGCCAGCCGCATCACCCCCGAACAGGACGACGTTCTCCAGCGATTCGGAAGACTTCGCCGCAGCGAGCAAATCCGCGCTCAGCTTCTCGTCGCAAATCGCGAAACCGACACGCGCTTTATCCAGCACGTAGGCAAGCTCGCGCTCGCGCATCACGGGCATGGTCGGAATCACGACCCCGCCCGCCTTCAGGACCGCCAGGCTCGCGGCCACGAGGGTGGGATGGTTCGAGGCGCGCAGAAGCACGCGGTTTCCGGGCACGAGGCCGAAGCGATCGCGCAATACGGAGGCGATGCGGCCCGCGCTCTCCAAAAGGTCGCGATAGCTCAGGAGCGTCTCGCCATAATAAATCGCGGGCCGCCCGGCCTGTTCGCCTTGGGCCATCTTGTCTATCAACTCGGCGCCCGCGTTGATGCGCGCCGGATAGGCCGCCAGTTCCGGCAGGACGCCGTAGTCCATCTCCGGCCACAGGGATTCAGGCGGCAGGTTGTCCCGCGCGAAGGTATCTGCGTGACCGCTCGCCTCAGCCGGCATGGCGTTTCACCTCGGGCAGGAGTTCTTCTGCCAGCCGCGTCATGTGTTCCGCCTCCTGATTTGCTGGTGCGGCAACTTTGAAGATGAAGTGCCGAACACCCGCCTCCCGGTACGCGCCGATTCGCTCGGCGCAACGCGCTATCGATCCGTGGAGCAGGTATCTCCTCGCCGACTCGCGCATATCCATCCCATACCTTACGCAAAGATTTTCCGCACCTTGATCGAGCGCATCGCTCTCCTTCTCCCGCAGGTTCACGAACAGGTGAAGCGCGGGCGTCCAGGGCTTTTGGGGATCATCGAGCGCGCGTCCCGCTTCGGCGGCCAAACGGCGAACGCACGCCAGCGCCTTCTCGTAGCGCGCGGGAGAGAACAGATAGGGCGCATAGCCGTCCGCCAGAAGCGCGGCGCGCCTTTGCGCGGCCTCGCTCCTGCCGCCCACCCATATCGGCGGACCGCCCGGGCTTAAAGGTGCCGGGCTTTGCCGCGCATCCGGGAAACGGAAGAACCGCCCCGCGTGATTCACCGCCTCTCCCGACCACAGCTTGCGCAAGACCTCGATGGCCTCGTCCGTCCGCGCGCCGCGCTCCCCGCGCGCTACGCCGCAGACCTCGAACTCGCGCGCCTCCTCGCCGCC
>WTGD01000284.1 GCA_011523725.1 Nitrospinota bacterium | reverse complement strand
CGTCGAACTCATCGCGCACAGAGAGGCCGCCGGCCCGGCCGTTTTCCTCATCAAGGAAAATCGAGAGGGGGATGAACCTGCCAAGGGCGGCGGGGTGAAAGAAGAAATCAGGCGCAAGGCTGAGGCCGCCTGCCTCGCCGCCGCGATTCGCGAGTTGGTGTGTGAGAGAAAAATCGAAGTCGAGGAGAACGGCGCGCGCCGTCCCGTCCACTACGGCGACGTCGCCGTTTTGTTCCGCGTCCGCACGGGCTACGCCCAGTTCGAGGACGCCTTTCGCGCGGCGGACGTTCCGTTTGTAACCGATGGCGGGCGCGGGTTTTACGACAAGTTCGAGGTCGGCGCGGTCATCTCGGTATTGGCCGCCGTGGCGCGGCCCGGCGACCCCCTCGCGCTGGCCGCCGCCCTGCGCTCGCCCTTGTACGGGTTCTCGGATGTGGATATCGCCCGCTACTTCCTGAAACCGGAAGAGCCTCCCGAGGAGTTGCGCGAGGCGGTTCGCGAGATATGCCTGCTCCACGAGGTGAAGAGAGATTCGAGCGCGCGCGCCCTTTTGGAGAAGATATACCGCCGCACGGGGGCGTTCGAGTTGTTCCTGGCCTCATCCGGCGGCGAGCAGCGCGTCGCCAACCTGCAAAAGCTCCTGGAGGTGGCGCACGAGTTCGCCGGTGACGGGAGGCGGGGCATGGACGCGTTCGCGGCGCACCTGGAGGCGCAATACGACTTGGGGCGCGACGCCGGGGAGCCCGAGGCGTTTCTGGACGCCCATGAGGGCCGGGCGGTTCGCTTGATGAGCGTCCACCAGGCCAAGGGGCTGGAATTCCCCGTGGTCGCCCTCGCCGATATGGAGGGGCGGGGCGGTCGGCATACCGGGTCGTGGATTGCGGATCACGGAAACGGAGCGGTCGACCTGCGCCTGGGTTCGAGCCCTCGGCTGCTCGAATCGGAAGGCTATGCGAGTGCGCTCGAACGTGAAAAAGAGTTCGGCGAAGCGGAGATAAAACGTCTTTGGTACGTGGCGACGACGCGGGCGGAGGACTATCTGCTCTGGCCGGAATCGGGCTTTCGCTTCCTGATGAAGGGAACGGGGCTTGGCGAAGAAGCGGTGGACGAGGTGATTCAGGCGGCCTCCGCATCGGTTCTCGAAGTATCGCCGGAAGAACCCGGGGAGGCGGAACCTATTCTCCGCATTCGGGACGAGGTTTTCCGTCCGGTGGACGGGGATTCGGGGAGCATCGCCGTGCGGCGCGACGCGCTGGAAGAGAAATTGAAGCGGTTGAAAAAACCGGTCGAGGTGCGGAGACCCCTGGCCCCCAGCAGGCTGGCGAAAGGGCCGGATGAAGAGGAGCCTGCGGCTTCGCCCGCGCTTGACGATGAGGATGCGCCAGAGCGCCTCGAGGTTCATGCGGGAGGTATGGCGTTCGGGAGCCTGGTTCATGCGATCCTCGCGCGGCTCGAGCCGCCGACGCCCGAGCGGCTGGAGAGTTTGAGAGAAGAGGGGGTCGCTTGCGCCCGCGCGCTCGATTTAGGAGAGGACGAAGTGGCGCTCGCTATGGAGTTGATTCGAAATTCAGTCGAGACGGGTATTTTGGCGCGCGCCGCCGCCGCGCCGAAGCGCTGGCGGGAGCTTCCGTTCACCTTCGAGTTGGATGGGCGTGTCCTCCGGGGGTTCATCGATCTGGTGTTCGAAGAAGAGGGAAAGCTGACGCTCGTGGATTTCAAGACGGATCAGGTCGCGGCGGGCGAAGCGAACGAAAGAGCCTCGTTCTATGCAAGTCAAGGAGGCGCCTACGTCATGACGCTCGAGGCGGCGACGGGTCTCGAAGTGGGGGACCTCGTGTTTTCCTTCCTGCGTCCGGGCGTCGATGTTTCCTGCCCCGTCGATGATGTGTTAAGACAGCGCGTACGAGAAGCCGTAGCGGAGGCGCAATAGGGAGTGCTCGCAGGGCTTCGGGCTGTTCTAAGTGAGTAGAGGGGGATTGCCATGAAGGTCGAATCCATCGAGGTATTCCGCGTCGACATGCCGATGCGGGACTTTTTCAAGAACGCGAACCACAACCACAACGTCCAGCCCTCGGTCGTCGTTCGGGTGACCTCGGACGACGGCTTCACAGGGATAGGGGACGTCGAACCCGTGGCGGGATATTCGGGCTTGAGCCGCGATGACGTCGCGGACGCGGTGGAGCAGAAGCTCGCCCCCGCGCTCATCGGGGCGAACCCCAGGGCGTCGCGGGAGATTACGCAGAAGATGGATGAGGCTTGCGACGGTTTTGACGGCGGCAAGGGAGCGTTGTCGCTCGCCCTGGCGGACCTCCACGCGAAATACCTGGGCGTCCCGCTGTATGAACTGCTCGGCGGCGCCGTGAAGCGCGAGGTGCGCTTCAACGCCTGGATCGGCATCAAGGCGCCCGAGGAGGCGGGGCGCGAGGCGCGGGGTTTTTATGAGCGCGGGTGGCGGGCGTGCAAGGTGAAGACGGGGGGAGACGTGGCATCCGACGCGGCGCGGGTGCTGGCCGTGCGGGAATCGACGGGGGATGATTTCGAGATACGGATCGACGCGAACGAGTCCTACGGGGACGTGGAAGACGCCATTGCGCTTGCGCGCGAGGTGGAGGGAGCCGACATCCAGCACTTCGAGCAGCCCGTTCCGAGAACCGACATCGAGGGGCTCGCCCGCGTGCGCCGCTCCATCAACATCCCCGTCATGGCGGATGAGTGCGTGTTCGGGCCGGAGAGCCTGCTCGAGATCATCCGGGCGGAAGCCGCCGATATCGTCAAGGTCAAGATCATGAAGCAGGGCGGCCCCCTGCGCGTGCGGGACATGGTCGGCACGGCGGAGGCCGCCGGGATGAAGCTGGTCATCGGCCACGGGTTCGGTTTGTCGCCCTACACGCTGGGGGAGATTCACGTGGCGGCGACTTCGAACGCTTTCCTGGCGGCGATAGAATCCGTCGGCCCCGAGAAGATGCTGGACTACGTTGTGGATTCGCCGGTCGATATGAGCACGGGGCGGCATACGATC
>WTGD01000313.1 GCA_011523725.1 Nitrospinota bacterium | reverse complement strand
TTTTCGGCCCGTCCCGCCCGAGATGATGGACATGGCGCCGAACCTCAAGGTGGTGGCGAAGCCGGGCGCGGGCGTGGACAACATCGACGTCGATGCGGCCAACGAGCGCGGCGTCATGGTTTGCAACGTCGAGGGCGTCCGGGGCCGCTCCGTGGCGGAACACGCTTTTTTCATGGCGCTCTACGTGGCGCGCCACGCCTGGATGCAGGATCAACAGGAAACCTGGGAGCACATGCCCGCGGTGCAGTTGGGCGGCAAATCGCTCGGCATCGTGGGACTCGGCGACATCGGCCGCCGTGCAGCGCGCATCGGCCACGGTTTCGGCATGGAACTGCTCATCAACACGCGGACCGAAGACCCCTCCTACGTGCCCGAGGCGAAGCTCGAATTCATGTCTTTCGACGCGCTTTTGCCGCGCGCGGACTTCCTGATCCTCTGCATGCCGCTGGCCCCCGAGATGCGGGGCATCATGAACAGGGAAAATTTGTTGAAAATGAAGTCCGACGCCATTCTCATCAACGTTTCCCGAGGTCCCGCCGTGGTGAGCGACGATCTTCTGGAAGTGATGCGCGGCGGCCACCTCGCGGGCGCGGGGCTCGACGTGACGGATCCCGAGCCTTTGCCGAAAGATCACGGTTTATGGGGACTCGAGAACGTCATCATCAGTCCGCATCACGCTTCCCGGACGCCCGAAACGCAGGTCGCCGCCATGGATCGCACGGCGGAGAACATGCGTCTGGCCCTGGCCGGTGAAAGACCCGTAAACATCGTGAATCCCGGGGTCATGTAATCGATTTTCTCGCTGTGCCGGGCGGGTCGATGGGGGCCGACCGGGTCGGAGTCTAAATGCCGTTCGAACTGGTCGCCCTGAGCCCGGCCGTCTTCTTCTCCCTCTCGAGCATCATGACGAGAAAAGGGCTGGACGGCAGTACGCCCCACACGGGCAGCCTGGTCGTCCTCGTCGTGCAGCTCGTCTTCTTCTCCGCCTCCCTGGCGGTGGTCGATTTTTCGCGCATATCGCTCTCGGTCTACTGGATCGCCTTTGTGGCGGCGGGGCTTTCCTCGCCTGCGCTATCCCTGTTGTTCCTCTATCGCTCGATCCAGCGAATCGGCGTGGCGCCCACGAGTTCCATCTCCAACACCCACGCCATCTTCGGGGCGCTATGGGCCTTCATGTTTCTGGGCGAACGCCCGCCCGCCATGGTGTGGCTCGGGATTCTCCTTGTCGTGGCCGGCGTCTTCTGGATGACAAGCGGGGGAGGCCCGCTCGCCAGGGGACGGGCGCTGTTCCTTCCGTTCGCCTCGGCCGCGTTTTTCGGCCTGGCGCACATGCTCCGGAAACTGGGCCTGGGGGGGATGGATTCGTTGCTTTTCGGGGGATACCGGCAATCCGACTCGGCCTGCATTTTGGGCCCGGTGTTCCTGAAGGCGAGCACCGGCTGGAGCCCGTTCGTGTTCAACAGAACGTCGCTCGTGAACTTCATCTGGGCGGGGCTCGCCATGGGCGCCGCCCAGTTGACCCTGATGGCCGCCCTGAGCATGGGGGACGTTTCGCGCGTCTCGCCCCTGGTGGCGACGGTGCCGCTGTTCACGCTCGCCCTGGCGCCCCTCATACTCGGCAGGCGCGAGAGGATCACCTCCCGCATCGTTTTCGGCGCGCTCTTCATCGTGGCGGGCGTGATTCTGGTGACCTCGCTGCGCTAGCCCGCAATTCCGCGCATTTGCCGTCATCAAAGACCCGGCGGGCCGTGGCAGAATCCTCCTGCGCCCGGATTCCGCGGCGCCCCGTCCCGGAAAACAATTTTCATCAATTTATCGAAAAACCCCGTGAATTTATCGATATTTATCGAATTTTCCGGAAATGATTATTTGCATTTTGCACCTGCCGCGCCTCGCCCGGGCGGCGGCCTGATTCCCGCTCTCCGCGCCGCCTGAAAAACCGGAGGCCGACGGGCGGCCTCTCCAGGATACTCCGTCGACGCGAAAACCCGGCGACGGCAAATGCGGGCAAATGCGGGGGCGGACCCCGATGAAACCGGAGTCGAACTTCCCGGAGAGGGGCCGTCGCAAAGCAAGCAAACCTCTTAGGTTACTCCTCAACGCCTCGTTTCCTGTTACCGCAAATGCGGGGAAATGCGCCTTCGTCTCGACGGAGGGATCCATTCCGGCAAGGGCGGGCGGGTTGAACCCGACCGAGGAGGAAGGGTTTGCCGGAGCGCATTTCTCCGGCGGCGCGAATTTCGCCCTTCGATACGCGGCTCCGCCGCTACTCAGGGTGAGGAAGGAGGGGGGACGGCGGAGCCTGCCCCGAGCCTATCGAAGGGGACGCCCCTGCTCAGGGTGAGGCGAGAGGCCTGACGAGAAGAGAGCACGGTTCGCCTCATCCCGAGTAGCCCCCAAAGGTCAAACGCGACTGAGAAAGGAGCGCTTGTACCGAGGGACGCCCCTACTGTTGCCCTGCGGGGAGTGCCTGTCTCCCGCGCGCCGTCTCGATTTTTCTTGAGTCGGTATCGAACATAAACTAACATTCCAACCAGACCACTCGAAGGGGAACCGCCGGCCGCGACTATGAAGCGTCCGGGCCGTGTAGAGATATGCGCGGGTTCATGGAGGGCAACGTATGGATGTGATTCGCAGAACCTTCGCCCATGCCTTGTTCGCGTCGCTCGCCGCGGGCGTATTCTGCGGCTTCCTGAACAGCGCCGCCGCGGAGCCGATCACGCTCCGGGTGCACACTTTCAACTCGCCGAAAGCGATCGCCGTTCGCCTGTTTCTGCGGCCATGGGCCCGGGAGGTCGAGAAGAGGGCTGGGGGCCGGGTCAAAGTCGAGGTGTTTCCGTCGATGCAGCTCGGCGGCAAGCCGTCGCATCTCTACGGGCAGGCGCGCGACGGCGTGGTCGATATCATCTGGACCCTGCCCGGCTACTCGCCGGGGCGGTTTCCGTTGACCGAGGTGTTCGAACTGCCCTTCGTTTGCGGGGACGCGGAAGCGACCAGCCAGGCGTTGACCCGCTTCCACC
>WTGD01000339.1 GCA_011523725.1 Nitrospinota bacterium | reverse complement strand
GTCCTACATGGGTTTGTCCATCTTCGGCATCATGGCCTTGTAGAAGGGAATCTCCCTCTTGAGCTTGCGCTTGCCGACCTTGCGAACGATCTTGGCCCACTCGCTCTGGATGTCGCCCATCACCTTCTTGGCGCCCTTCTTGCGGCCCGCATAGGCCTCGGAGAGGTTGCGGTCGACGACTTCCTTGAATTCCTGGTAGCCGGTCACGTACGGGGGCGGGCAGGTCACGAGGAGGTTGTCCTCCACGGACTTGATTCCCTCCTTGGTGTAAACCTTGACCACCTGCGGGTCTGTCATGTGCTTGGGATGCCAGGGGTCGTGGAAGGTGAACTTCGGATGGCCTACCACCTCGGCGCTGTTCTTGTAGGTGCTCATGTACATCGCCCATGCGACGGCCTGTTTCTTGCGCGGGCTGTGCCGGTTCACGACCATGCCCATCACGGGCGCGGAGAAGGCGCGGTGGAGGAGCTTGCCGGAGAACTTCGAGCCCGGCACCAGGCCGTAGCGCCACATGCCCCTGGTCTTCGTGCCGGCCGTCGGGCTTTCGATGGCCGCGATAATCCCGTCCCAGTACTGGCAGGAGAAAATCTTGCCGTTGCGGATCCGGGGGATCATCTGCGGCGAACCCCAGGCGCCCGCCTCGGGGTGGGAGACCTGCTTGCGCGCGAGCCAGGTGTCGAAAGCGTATTCGGCCGCAGGCGTGTTCAGCGTGGGGTTGGCGTCGTCGTCGAACGGGAAGCCGCCCGCGCTATAAAGGTACATCCAGTACCAGAAGCTGCTGTTCGCCTTGTCGCGAAGGCCGCCGAAGCCGTAGAGCTCCTTGTCGGGCCTGTGGAAGAACTTCATCATCTCGAGTTCGTCTTCCCAGGTGACCGGCCACTTCAAGGGCTTGCCGTGCTTGTCGGCGAAGGCCTTGCGCTCGTCGGGATTGTCGAACAGGTCCTTGCGGATGAACTGCGGGCAGACGTTTCCGTCCGTGGGCATGGCGTAGGTCTTGCCCTGGTACGTCATGAAGGTCTCGAAGTTGCCCACCATCTTGAGGTCGAAGCCGGCGGCTTTCATGTAGTCGTCGAGAGGCTCGAGCATGCCCGCCGCCACGAGGGAGGGAATCATCATGGACTCGACGTGGAAGATGTCGAACTTGCCCGAGCGCGTGATGGCCTCGGCCATCGCCCGCTGGGGAATCTGCAGGTTGGGAACGTCACTGACCTTGTCCATGGAGATGCCGGTGGCCTTGTTGAATTCGCGGTTCAAGTCAGGGTAGTTGCGCCAGTAGAGGCCCCACATCATGCCGTTCAGCTTGGCGCCTCCAAGACTCTTGCCGGCTTTGACGACGGCGTCCTCCTCGGGTCCGGCATGGGCTTTGCCGCCGCCGAGAACGGCTGGACCCGCCACGGCGGTGGCCAGACCGGCCTTGAGGAGGCTTCTTCTTTTGATCTGTTTCTCGCTCATCTGGGTGTTCCTCCTTCATTCATGGGATCGACCGAGAAGAGGAAATAAAACCGCGTCTGGCGTCCACCACAAGATGAATCGCCTGCCGGCGGATGAATGAACCCGCCTCTCGGCCCGTTAATGCAACTCATAATGCCTAGGTAACAGCGCATTCTATGGAAGCGTCGATTTTTGTCAACATGCGGAACGAGGCATCTTCCGATATTTACGGATTGTGAACGACAGGGCATTCAAAAGGCGACAGCGAGGGGAAACGAAAAAACGCCCTCCCCGGCGCGTCGTCGAGCGAGAGCCGGAGAGGGCGGTGCGACGCGGCTTGCTTCTAGCCTTCGACCGATTCCGCTTCCATTTCCTCCAACTTCTTGAGCGCCACCTTGTCCCTCAGCAGAAACACCGGGCAGGGCGCGCGCCTCAAGACCTGCTCGGAGACGCTGCCGATCAGGAAGCGGCTCACCATGTTGTGGCCGTGGGTGCCCATGACGAGGAGGTCGAAATCCCCCGTGTCGGCGAACTGGACGATCTCCTTCACCGGTTCGCCGAAGACGACGAGGGTCTCGATGGGCACGGCCGATTCGATTTGTTTCGTCATCACGTCGAGATTGCTCTGCAACTCGATGCGCGTATCCTCGAGCAGGCGGCTCGGAGAGATGGTGCCCACGAGTTCCGCGCCATAGCCGCCGTATTTGGCCGCGTAATCGGGATTTCTGGCCACGTGGATGGCCATGACTTCCGCGTTGCGGTTCTCCCCGATCTCCGCCGCGACCTTCAGGACACCGCGGCTGAGTTCAGAAAAATCCACGGCTGCCAGCACTTTCTTGGGATCGTATATTCGCATGGCGTTTCCCTCCGATATGAAGAAATGTACGACGTCCTATTGTTCATTAACAAAATGCGGAGCCTCTGGAGGCCCCGCATTCATGGATCGTTCTCGACTGTTGTGCCTGCGCGTCCCGCGATGGCCGTCCAGATGCCTTGCGCCGACTATCTTTTGTCATCCCCCGAGAGGCCGGCGCGTTGCTTCAGGGGACTAGACTCCATCACTCCATCAACCCCCTATGTTCTATTTCAAATATAGGCTCTCGCGCGCCATTTTTCAAGAAGATTCCGCGCTCAGCCGGCCCTGCCCGCCTCAGTCGATCTCCACCACTACGTTCCCGATGTTCGCGAAATTCTCCATGATCTCGTGCGCCGCGGCGGTGTCTTCCAGGGAAAACCGCGCGCCGATGTGGTGGGTGAGCGCGCCCGCCGCACACGCGGTGTTGATGTCCGCGCAGGCCTGGGCGATGGCGGAATCCGGCATGGTGTAGACGAACACCATGCGGATGGCCGTGTTCTCGGGCATCATCTGGTACCAGGGCAGCACCGGCTCAGGCACCCGCGTGGAGCCGTAGGCCGCGACGGTGCCGTTTCCCTTGAGCACCCGGCGGGTGACGTCGAGGTTCTCGCCGAAATCCACCTCGCAGATCCGGTCCACGCCCGCTCCGCCTGTGATCTCCAGGATGCGCTCCGCCGCGTCATCATCGCGGTAGTTCACTACGTGGTCCGCGCCCGCATCGCGCGCGATCTCCGCCTTCTCCTCGCTGCTGACCGTGGCGATGACATCGGCGCCGCCCCACTTGGCGAGCTGCACGCCGTAGCGACCCACGGCGCCCGCCCCGCCGGTGACGAGCGCGGTCTGCCCCGTTATCGGCCCGTCGATGAACAGCGCCCTGTGGGCCGTCATCGCCGGAATCGCCAGACACGCGCCCTGGGCGAAATCCACAGACTCCGCAAGGGGAACCGCCTGCCGCTCGGGCAGCACGATGAACTCCGCCGCCGTGCCGTAGGGCCTCTGCCACTGGCCGTTGAATATCCAGACGCGCTCGCCTACGCGGGCCGCGTCCACCCCCTCGCCCACGCTCTCGACCACGCCCGCGCCGTCGGAATGGGGGATGATTTTCGGCCAGCGCATCTCGCCGCGGGAACCCAGGCGCGCCTTGTAGTCCGAGGGATTCGCGCCCGAGGCGTGGAGCCTCACGCGCACCTCGCCCGCGCCGGGCTCGGGGGTATCGAGTTCGCCGAATTTCAGCACCTCTTTCGCCGGGCCATACGCTTCATACCAGACGGCTCGCATGATCTCTCCTTTATATAATCATTATGAATTGTCTATCAGGGACGAAAAACGCAATTGCTCATCAAAACATCAAGACACGAAACCTGCAGCAATTTTAAGCCGCCGCCCGTTCGCGCTCTATCATCTCCTTGACCCGGGGAATCAGGTCGCGCGCGGCGCGGTGGCATTCCTCCACATGGGGATAGCCCGACAGGATGAACTCGTCGATGCCCAGCCGCCAGTAGCCAAGGAGTTCCTCCGCGATTTGTTCGGGCGTTCCCACGAGAGCGGAGCCGCAGTTCACCCTCACCTGGGAGATGCCGTTCCAAAGATGCGGCCCGACCCGGAAGTCATCGAACGCGCGCGCCTGCGCGGCGGCGCCCACCATGCTCGTACCGGCCACCAGCGCGCCGCGCTGCGCCTTCACGGAATCATCCGCGCGGCTTAACAGCTCGCGCGTCTCATCCCAGGCCTCGGCCTCGGTGTCGCGCATCACCAGATGGGAGCGCACCCCGAAGGCAGGCGTGCGCCCCGCCTCGGCGAAAGAGGCCCGCGCGCGCTCCAGATGCTTTCGGGTCTCCTCCACCGGCCCTATCCAGCCCAGGTAGACGTCCGACTGCGTGCCCGCGAGCTTGAGCGCGGCGGGCGACGCGCCGCCGAGATAGAACCTAGGCGTCTCTCCCGCCGGACCGGGCGAGCAGTGCACGTCACTCAGCTTCACGAATTTCCCCTCGAAGCTGATCGGCTCAGGCCGCTCCCAGAGTTTTCGGATGGCGGCGATGAACTCCTCCGCCCGTTCGTAGCGCGTGTCGTGGTCGATCCGCTCGCCCATCTTCTCGAACTCGCCCTTGATGCCGCCGGGCACGACGTTCAAGTCCACGCGCCCGCCCGTTATCTGGCTGAGCGTGGCCGCCATCTGCGCGAACAGGCCCGGGTTCACGAACCCCGGGCGCACGGCGATGAGGAAGCGTATCTTCTCGCTTCGCGCGGCGAGGGCCGTCACCATCGTCCAGGTCTCCGCCAGCGGCGCGCCCTGGTCGAAAAGCCCGTTGGCGAAGCGGGTGGGGATGAGCATGGAGTAGAAATCGTTCTCCTCCGCCGCCTGGACCACTTGGCTCAGGTATTCATACGTGGGCGGACGCTCGGCCCGCAGCGTGCCGATGTGCGCGCCGTCGCCGTCTATCGGGATGAACCAGTCGAAGCGCGGCTCCGGGCGTTCGTGATTCGACGTCATATAAGAACTCCCATGCAGTTTGGATATCGAATATCGGCGATTCTAATACAGATGCAAGGAGGTGCGAAAGGCGAGAGATGCGCGGCAAAACCAATCGCTTCCGAACCTGCATCGCCTTCATATAGATGGGTTTCAATAACCCGTAGGGGCGGTTCGCGAACCGCCCCTACATGAACAGGAATACCTTATCAGAGCGGAAAACGTGGAACAGGCTGCTTTTGACGCGTTTTTGACTTTCCAGTCCAAAACCGCTAATCTTCTCACTGAGGACCCGTACTCTTTCTCATTCACCGGAGGCGGGGGAACCATGCAAAAAATCTTCGAGCACTTCAAAACCAACGCCGGCGTCTGGACGTTCGGGCTGTTCATGGCCGCGGTGGCGGGCGGCATCTATCAATTCACGATATTCATGGTCAGCGCGCAGGTCACGCCCGTCAAGGCGCGCCTCGACGCGCAAGTCGAGAGGCTCGACGCGGCGGACGGGAACACGAACAGAACCATCACGGACATCACGAAGTTCATGAACGCGCATTTTGAACAACTGAGGAGAGCCATCGGGCAAAACACGGACAAAATCATCCTTCTGGATCGGAAACTGGAGAAGAAAATAGAAGTGCTGGACCAAAAAATCGAGAAGAAATTCGACCAGTTGAACCAGAAGTTCGATAGTAAGATAATGATGCTGGATCGGAAGATAGACAGGCAAATCGGCCTGCTGGACCAGAAAATCGAGAAGAAATTCGGCCAGTTGGATCAGAAAATCAGCCGTCTGGACGATAAAATGGACAAGAAAATAAGCCGCTTGGATCAAAAGATGGACAAGAAGTTCGACCTTATGGACAAGAAATTCGACCTCATCCTCCTGAGGCTCCCGCCGCTTAAAAAATAGCTTTTCAAAATTCGGAGGAAGGGCGCGCCGGGCTCGCGCGTCCTTCCCGACGAGACCGCATCACCCTCAACCCAGGGTTTCACTCAGCGACACGAGTTCATCGAGCGCCTCTCTCGCGAAGCGGTCCTGGAAGACGGCCTCCGCGGAAGCCGCCGGATAGACGGCCCACAGCGCGCCATCCTCGCAGAGCAAGATGGTGGTGAGCGGCCGTAAAGCGATCGTGCCTACAGTCTCGTGGACGTCGGGCCGGTTGATCCACCGGCGGAACGAGGCTTCGCCCTCCGCCGCCAGCGCGAGTTCCGAATCCCATAGCGGATCGCCCGATTTCACGCTTTGAAGCGTGCCCTCCTCGAGATTCGCAAGACAGGCGCGCTCGGCCGGCTGGAGGCTTTCCGCTTTCTTGTGGATTCTGAACGAATGAGACGACGCGCAGGCGACGCCTATCCGCATCGCGGCGGGGCCGGCGCGGGTTTGCGCGCGATACTCGAACCAGACGCGCTTGCCCGAATACGCTCCGCTCAGCCGTCCGCCTTCGAGTCGGGCCGTGCCCGCATCCAGCATCTCGACCAGCGGCTTCATGCGGCGGGCGAGCCACACATTTCGAAAGAAAACGTAGTAGACGACCGCGCCGAGAACCACCGCCAGGGCAAGGAGGCTGGGCCCATCGATCAGCATTCACCCTCCTGCGCTTCCCGCCAGGCGGGCCGGCTGCCGGGGAACATGTCCGAATCGTGAAAGACCTCGATGCGGTTGCCATCCGGGTCCAGGAAGTAGATGCCCTCGTGTCCGCCCCAGAGGCCGTTGCTCGCATCGAGGCGCAAGGGTCCCCAGACGACCTCGATGTCGGGACGCGAGCGGATGTAGGCCACCGCGTCGTCGAACGCCCCCTGATCCGCCACCTCGAACGCGAGGTGGTGCAGCCCCACGTCGCGGCGTGGCACGGTGTCCTCGCCCTCCTCTTCCACCCAGTCTTCGGGCACGCTGAATATCGCCAACTGGTGGTGGTAGTCGTCCAGGTACATGAACGCCGAGCCGAACGGAGCCGCCGGGTGGCTGCCCGCCTCGTGGCGCGAGCGCAGCTTGAAGCCCAGGACTTCGGAGTAGAACTTGATGGCGCGATCAAGATCCCGCACCTTGATGCCCATATGCTGCAAGCGGATGGAGCGAATCATCGAAGGCCTCCCGAGATATGACCCGATAAACGAAAGCGATGCAGTATCTGGTTCGAGAATACGCGATTTGCACCCCGGAGTCATCGACATGGGACGTCCCCCCATGGCCGATCCCCCGCCGCCCTTGCCGAGACAGCCCAAGTGGAGTATTCCATGAGGGCAAGAATCCATATTCGTCGATTCCGGAAAAATCGCCAGCACTTCATCACATGGAGGTCATCGCCTTGCCCATCATCACGAACGAGACGAAAAGGAAATCCTACGCCGGAGAGGTCACCCTGGGCGCGGGCGTGCGCATGGCGCGAACGGTGGAGGTCGGCCTCGCCATGAAGGCGGCGGGCTTCGACTGGCTCTTCATCGATCTCGAACACGGGCCCTTCGACCTCGAAACCGCACAGCAGATATCCATCGCCGCCCTGACGCAGGGCATCACGCCGCTCGTGCGCGTGGCATCTCTCGACCCGCACCTGAGCACGCGGATTCTAGACAGCGGAGCCCAGGGCATCGTCCTGCCGCACGTGAACAACGCGCAAGAGGCCGAGGAATTCGTGAAAATCTGCAAGTTCCCGCCCGAGGGCGGACGCAGCGCAGGCGGGGGGCTGGCCCACGGCCGCTTCGAGGCCATGGACCCCATGGCGCTTCTGAGCGGCATCAACAACGAGACGCTCCTGGTCGCCATGATCGAGACGCCCGAAGCAGGCGATGAGGCGGACGCCATCGCCGCCGTGGATGGAATCGACGTGCTTCTCATCGGCACGAACGACCTGAGTTTGGGGATGGGAATCGTCGGCCAGCACGACGACCCCAGAGTCAACAAGGTGTATGACCAGGTGAACGCGGCTTGCAAGAAACACGGCAAGATAGCCGGCATGGGCGGGTCCTACGATCCCCGGATGATCGAGCGCAGAATCAAGGAGGGGATGCGCTTCATCCTCTCGGGCAGCGACCTCAACTTCATGAGCGCAGGCGCCAAGGCCCAGGCGGACATGATCCGCGAACTCGCGGGCTGAGTTTCCCGCTCAAACTCCAATTTCCATTCGCACTTTTCGTGATAACGGGGAGAAAAAATGAAACTGCTGACTTATGAATCGGATACGGGGCCGCGCGTCGCCGTATTGACGGAAAACGGCGTGGAAGACGTCGTCCCCGAGACGAGCGACGCGGCGGAAGTCATCGCCCGGGGCGGAACGCCCGAGACCAACGGCCGGCCGGTGGCGTTCGAATCCATCAAAATGCTCGCGCCGATAGCGAAACTCGCGCGGCCCGTCATCGCCGTGGGCCTCAACTACAAGAAACACGCCGATGAGGGCGCGCGGAAATACGGGCGTCCGGTGGGCGTCTACCCCGAGATTCCGGTGTTCTTCTGCAAGTGGCCGGGTTCGCACAACAGGCCCGACGGGGAGATCGTAAAGCATGAGAACGTGAACGAACTCGACTATGAATGCGAACTCGTCATCGTGATCGGCAAGGAGGGCGTCAACATCCCGCTGGAAGAAGCCATGGACCACGTATACGGCTACACCATCATGAACGAGGTCTCGGCCCGCGACGTGCAGCGCGCCCACGGCCAGTGGTTCAAGGGCAAGGCGCTCGACAGCTTCGGCCCCCTGGGACCGTGGATCGTCACCAGGGACGAGGCGGGCGACGGGGACAACCTGGCCGTCATCACGCGCGTGAACGGCGGGATACGGCAGAGCTCGAACACGAACGACATGATCTTCGACATCGCCACCGTCGTCTCCGTGCTGTCCGAGAGCTTCACGCTCGTGCCCGGCGACATGATCGCCACCGGCACGCCCGAGGGCGTGGGCTTCGCCATGGACCCGCCGGGGCTTCTGAGCGTGGGCGACGTGGTGGAGTGCGAGATCGAGAACATCGGCGTGCTCAGGAGCACCGTCGCCGCGCCGTAATGAAAAAATCCCCTAAACCGGTGGGGGTACGATGGTTTTGTAGTGACAACCCCTCCTCGGGGTTGTCCCACAGTTCGCGAACCGCCCCTACGGTCGCCATTCAAGGGGATGTGTATGTCGGACATATATGCGACCCGCGCGGTTCGGTTCGCCGCATTTGGGCCGCATATATGCGGCCCCTACACGCCAATTGGCAACCCGGCCCAAAAGGGTCATTTTCAACAGCCCTGACAAGGGGTTGGGGCCGAACACGACCGGAGAAGGAGCGTTCGCTCCCTTTACAAAGGCTTTTTTCAACAGCTCCCGGCGGTCGGGCCTTACGTCAGTGTTTGTTTGAGGTAGGGCACGAGGCCGCCCGCCTTCACCATATCCATGATATGATCGGGCAGGGGTTCCGCTTGCAAAGTTTGGCCCTTCGTCAGGTTCTCTACCTTTCCCGCGATGGGGTCGACGCGAACGCGGTCGCCCTGCTCGATCGATTCCGCGTCGGCGCAGATGAGCACGGGCAGCCCGATGCAGAGCGAATTCCGGAAAAAATTCCGCGCGAACGTCCGCGCGATAACCGCGCCCACGCCCGCGTGCTTGATGCCGCGCGGCGCCGTCTCGCGGCTCGATCCGCAGCCGAAGTTCCGCCCGCCGATTATCACGTCGCCCGCCTGCACGTTTTTGGGGAAATCGGGGTCGATGCCCTCCATGGCGTGCGCGGCCAGTTCCTCATCGGGCAGGCTCGCGTACTTGGACGGCATGATGTAGCCCGTATCGACGTTGTCGCCGAACACCCAGGCGCCGCCCTCGATGGTTTGCGTCTCGCTCATGAGATGAACTCCCTCGGGTCGGCCACGCGGCCCTTGACGGCGCTCGCCGCCACCGTGGCGGCCGAAGCCAGGTATATCGACGCCTCAGCGCTTCCCATGCGCCCCTTGTAGTTGCGGTTGGCCGAGGAGATGCACACCTCCCCGTCACCGAGCTGCCCGGCGCCCCTGCCCGCGCAGACGCCGCACGTGGTGGGCAGGAGCACGCCGCCCGCGTCGATGAGCGCGCCGAGCGTGCCGTCCGCCATGGCCCTGCTCATGATGTCCTTGCTCGCGGGCGCGATGAGAAGCTGGAGCCCGTGGGCGACCCGCTGGCCCTTGAGCACCGCCGCCGCCGCCTGCAGATCGAGGAGCTTCGCCCCCGTGCACGAGCCGATGTGCGCGCGCTGCAGCGGAGGCGAATCCACCTCCTCCACCGGGTAGACATTGTCCATCCTGTGGGGACACGCCACCTGGGGCGACATATCCGACACGTCGTATTCGTAGGAGGAAAAGTAAGTCGCATCCGCGTCGGAACGCACGGCCTCCCAGCCGTCCTCCACCCCTGCTTTTTCGAGATACGCCGCTGTCGCCTCGTCCACGTCCATGATGGCGCTCTTCGCGCTGAACTCCGCCGCCATGTTGGAAAGCGTCATCCTGTCTTCGACGGGCAGCGACATGAGCGGCTCGCCCGAGAATTCGAGCACCTTGTATTCCGCCCCGTCGACCTTCAAGTCCCTGAGCGCGAGCAGAACCATGTCCTTGCCGTACACGCCTTCGGGAACCCGGCCGGTGTAGTGGACCCGAATCGTCTCGGGCACGCGGAGCCAGACCTCGCCTTTGGCGAGCACGCCGATGCTCTCCGTCGGGCCGATGGCCACGCCCAGCGCCCCCAGCGCGCCCGTGTTCGTGGTGTGGCTGTCCGTGCCGGTGACGAGCGCGCCCGGGCGCACGAAACCCTTCTCCGCCATGAGGATGTGACAGATGCCCTCGGCGTCGTAGAAATGGGCGAGTTCCTGCTCGGCCGCCCAGGCCCTCGTGACGTTCAGCACCTTCGACTGTGAATCGCCGGTGGGCGGGTTGTGGTGATCGGCCGTGAGCATGAAGCGATCCTTGTTCCAGATGGGAAGACCCAGTTCGGCGAAGTCCTTGCCCATGCGGAACGGCCCCTGGTTGTCGTGCATGACGTGGGCGTCGACTTTGGCCCATACGATGTCGCCCACGTCCACGCGCTCGCGCCCGCTGGCGCGGGCCAGGATTTTCTGCGTGGCGGTATCCCCGGACAAGACGTTCTCCTTCGAATTATGGGGGTGCGCAAATGCGAGAGTCTTGTATACTCGCCTTGTCGCACACTATCGAGCGCGAAGCAAGACTCCGGGAAGCGAGACGAAATGGCCAAGGACAAGGAAATCGATCGCAAGGCGTTCTTCACCGAAGGTCCCCTCTCCTTCATGCGCGCCTTCATGCAGGGGGTGCAGCAGGGGGAGACGAGAATCCAGCGCTCGGACCTGGAAGGCCCTGTCCTGCGCCCGCCCGGCGCGGCGCCGGAAGCCGATTTTCTGGACCTCTGCACGGGCAGCGCGCAGTGCGCGCTCGCGTGTCCGGCCGACGCCATATTGATGCTCCCGCGCGAGGACGGCTCGGGCCTCGAAGCGCCCCGCATCATCCCCGTCGACGGGGCCTGCGTGGTGTGCGACGACCTCTCCTGCATGAAGGTCTGCCCCACGGGGGCGCTCACCCTCGTGCCGCGCGAGGAGATTCGGGTCGGCCTCGCGAAAGTGAACCACGAGACCTGCTACGCCTGGAACGGGACGGATGAGGAATGCAACTTCTGCGTGACGCGCTGCCCCATCGGCGAGAGCGCGATACGGGTCGAGGAGCGAGAGGACGCGAAAGGCCCCGTCATCGGCGAGACCTGCGTGGGCTGCGGCGTCTGCGAGCAGCACTGCCCCGAATACCCGGGTGCGGTGCGCGTGTTTCCCATCGAATCTTCCTAGAACGGAAAAACCGGGGGCGCCTGCATCCCTGGGCTGTAGAAAAAGCCCCGATCCCGAGATTCGGCGTATATAACTGATCTGGCAGGGAGAAAAACCACTCCCCCCTTGAGGGGCTGTTGAAAAACCCCTAGCGGATCGGGCCGATTCAATTCCCCCTTGGTCGGGATGTCAATATGTGTGTAGGGGTCGCATATATGCGACCCCTACAACTTCACATCCGTCGAACCAAATCACGAAACTAGGGCTTTTTCGACAATCCCATCATTGGCGCAAAATGAGGCTCAAGCGGCGCGGATCAGGAAAATTCCTCTTTCAGTATCTCGTGGATGAACCGCTGGACGGCGAGGGGGTAGAACCGGATGTCCGGCGTGCGGACCACGGCGGTGTCGGTGGTCTCCAGGCGCGCGAGTTCGTTCAGTACCTTTTCCACCAGAACTTCCGGGCTCCACTCGTGGTGGGTGATCTTCAGGTGTTCGTTCTCGATGTTGAAATTGCCCGCCGCCACGGCGGGAAACGCGAACACGCGGCCGATGAGATCGGAATCCATCATCTCGGAATCCTTGAAAATCTCGCCGAACGTCTTCTGCGCCTCGGCGGGCGACCACACCAGCTTGGGGGACACCAGCAGCTTGCCGGCTATCTGGACCGACCCCGTCTGTTCTTCCACCTCCGGCCCCAGCACCCGGTAGCCGAGTTCATGATAGCCCGAGACGATGCCCACGTAGGGCCTCTGGACGATGCGGATTTCCTCGCTCACCTGCCTGTGAAAATCGCGCTGCATGTCGTCGTCGAACATCGAACCGTCTCCGAGGGGGCTGAAAATCCAAAAAACACAAGCAGTCGTTGATACCAAATGCCGCTGCGCGCGGTCAAACAACCCGAGGCTCCGCACAAGCCTCCCCTATTGTCCCCTCTTTTCTCGGGAATTGACAGCCCGCAAATCGCCTGAAATCTTCTCCGCCGCATCGTTCGCCGATTTTATGCAGTCGGGAATCCCCACGCCGCAGTAGGCGTTGCCGGCGAGAGCGAGGCCCGGCGCCGCCTTTAATTCGTCCTCAATCCGCCCCACCTTATCCAGGTGGCCCACCAGATAATGCGGCAGGGATTCTTCATAGCGATAAAATACGCTCGCCTCGGGCTCCCCTGAAATCCCCAGAATGAGCCGAAGTTCCTCGAGCAGCTTACGTACCAGTTCGTCATCCGCGAGCCCCGCCCGGGAGGCGGCCTCCCCACCGGCGAAAGCGCGGATGAGCAGCTTTCCCTCGGGGGCTCTGCCCGCGAACTTCGTGCTCGAAAACGAACACGCCAGAAGCGTCTTGTTCTCCATCGCGGGCACGACGAAACCCATCGCGTGAAGCGGATTCGCCACCTGCTCGGCGCGGTAGACGAGGTTGAACGTCGCCAGGGAACCGCTGGGTATGCTCATGAGCTCTTCTGAAAGAGGGGGCGATACTCTCTCCAGCATTCTCCCCGCAGCGCTCGGCGGCAGGGTGACGCAAACCGCATCGGTGTCCACTTTCTCCCCGCCTTGAAGATGAACGCGCCAGCCTCCTTCGTTTCTTTCGAGCGATTCCGCCCGGCATCCCGTCCGAACCATAGCGCCTGAAATCTTCTCCGCCAGGGCATCCACCAGAACGCCCATCCCTCGCGCGAAACTCACGAACAGACCGTACCTCGGCCCGCTCGCCGAGACGCCTTCACCCGAACCCCGCCTCTGCATCCGCTTTCTGAGGCCCAGGATGAGGCTTCTGTGCTCGCGCTCTATCTCGTGAAACTGCGGCATGGTGGCCTTTAGACTCAAGCGTTCAGGGTCTGCCGAATAGATGCCCGCCACCATGGGCTGGGCCATTCTCTCCAGCGCCTCGCGCCCGAAGCGCCTGCGCACGAAATCGGCCAAGGACTCATCCGCATCCCCCTTCTTTCGGGGCATGAGAACGTCCATCGCCATCCGGAGCTTGCCGAGCGGACTGAAGATGGGCGTCATCATGAACGGGCCGATGCGGTAAGGGGCCAGGAGGTAATACCCCTCCGGCACCGGAAGCAGTTCGTCGCCCCTCAGGACGAAGCTGCGGCGGTAGCGCTCGTTCGTGCCGATAAGCTCTCCCCCAAGCCCCAGTTCTTCGCAGAGTTCGACGCCCTCCGGTTTCGAGGTGAGAAAACAGTCCGGGCCTTTTTCCATCAGGACGCCGTCTGTGATTTCGGTCTCGATAACGCCGCCGAGCCTGTGAGACGCCTCGATGAGGTGGACTTCCGTGAAGAGATTCTGCTCTTTGGAAGCCTGGAGGAGACGGTAGCAGGTGGTGAGCCCCGTCACGCCTCCACCGAGCACGACCACCCGCCGGGCGTCCCGGGTCAACTTCCGCTCTCCGCCATCTTCGCGCGCACCAGGTCCGAGAGCATCCCGATGAAGGCGGGATGCGTGCCCACCGTGGGCGCGCGGTAGAAGCGAAGTCCCGTCTCCTCGGCCGCTTCACGCGCCTCGATGTCGAGGTCGAAGAGCACCTCCACGTGGTCGCAGATGAAGCCGACCGGGACCACGAGAACGGCCTTTGCGCCGGCGGCGCTTCCGATCACGTCCACTACGTCCGGACCGAGCCAGGTGCCGGGAGGAACGTCGGGACTGCTCTGGAAACCGACCTCGTAGTCCCGTAAGCCCAGCTTTTGCGCCGCGAGTGCCGCCGTCTCCCGGAATTCCTCCTCATAGGAAGAGGCCCTGGCCATCGAAACCGGGATGGAATGGGCCGTAAAGACGACTCTCGTCTCGTTCAGACCCTCCTCTTCGGGAAGGGCTTGTCTCATCCGCTCGACGATGGCGTCGATGAACCCCGGATGCGTGTGCCAGGGCGTTTCCAGGAACTCGGTTTCGGGCGCATCGCCGCCCAGCTCTTCGCGCGCCGAGACGACGGCGCCCCGGTAGGCCTCCCAGCTGATTTTCGTGCGGTGAGGCGCCAGTATGACGCCCAGGGCGCGCCGAAGCCCAAGCCCCCCCATCTCGGCCAGCGTCTCTTTCACGTAGGGCGTCCAGAAGCGATAGCCCGTATAGACGGGAACGCCTGCGCCCGCTCGTTCGAGCGCCATCTCGAGCGCGCCCGCCTGTTTCTGGGAAAAAAACGTGAACGGCGAGACGCCGCCGAAATGTTCGTAGTGCGCGGCCACCTCCCGGATGCGCTCGGGGCCGCCCGACCTCTGGCCCACGATGCCCTCCACGTAGCAATACGCCTCGCCCGGGCATTCCTCGTAGCGGCGGCAGCAACCCCGCGTGGGACCGCCGAAGCCGATCATGATGATGGAATCGAACCTGCCTTTCATTCGGCCTCCGCTTCCCATTCGTGAACGAAATCGATGAGTCTCTTGACGTTGTCGACCGGCGTGCCCGGCAGAATCCCGTGCCCCAGGTTGAATATGTGGCCCGGACGCGCGGCCCCCTGGCGCAGGATGTCCTCCGCACGCTCGAAGATGCGCTCGGGCTGCGCGAGAAGGACGCACGGGTCGAGGTTTCCCTGAATCGCCATACCGCCGATGCGCTCTCTGGCGTCGGCCAGCGCCACGCGGAAATCCACCCCCACGACGTCGCCGCCCACTCCCGCGAACGCTTCCAGAAAGGATGCGGTTCCCGTGCCGAAATGGATGACGGGCGCGCCCTCCTTGATTCCTGCAATCAGCGTGCGGCTGTGCGGGAGGACGAATTCCCGGAAATCGCCCGGCGAGAGGCAACCCACCCAGCTGTCGAAAACCTGCACCGCCTGCGCGCCCGCGCGAATCTGCTCGTTCAGATAGATAGCCAGCCCGCGCACGAGTTTTTCCATCAGCGCGTGCCACGCGCCCGAATCGGTATACATGAACCTCTTGGTGTTCTCGAAATTTCGCGAGCCACCGCCCTCTATCATGTACGACGCGAGCGTGAAGGGCGCGCCACAAAAGCCGATGAGCGGAAGAGCGGGGTTCATCCCCTCCCTGGTCTCCCGGACCGCCTCGTACACAAAGCTAAGGCTCTCGCGCGGCTCCGCTTCCCTTAACCGCTCCACGTCCGAAGCCTCCCGGACCGGGTTGTGGAGAACGGGGCCCCCCTCCAGGTATTCCAGGTCCATGCCCATGGGTTGCAAGATGAGCAGAATGTCCGAGAACAAAATGGCGGCGTCAGCACCGATGGCGTCGAGCGCCGTGACGGCGACCTCGGCGGCCAGATCGGGCGTGCGGCAAAGCTCGATAAAGGAGACCTTCTCGCGCACGGCGCGGTACTCAAGCATGTACCTGCCCGCCTGCCGCATGAGCCAGACGGGCGTCCGGGCGTTGGGAAGTCCCCGGCATGCGCGCATGAATGCGGAATTCTCATAGCGAGGCGCGTTTTCCACCGCCGGATGCGCCGACATGAACTCCTCCTTCAAAACGCGTGAGAACCCGTCCTGCCGGGCGGGGCTTCGAGGCCAGTCTAATCCAAAAAGCGCGCGCGCGACTATCGGGCGAGGCGTTCCCGTACAATGCAAGAACACCGCCGCTCGCTGGACAACGCAGGCTCAGGTAAGATAATAAAGATTCTTGATTTCGGGCGACTTGCCCCGACACCCCGGCGCCATAGCCAAGTGGTAAGGCAGAGGACTGCAAATCCTTTATTCCCCGGTTCGAATCCGGGTGGCGCCTCCAACACCCCTTGGAGGGAGGCGATTCGATGGAACAAACGAGCACAGCGTCGAAGATTGAAACCAAGGAAGAGCTTCGCGAGTTCTACGGCCCGGCCAACGAGCGCAGCGTCAAGAAGCAGATGGCGAAGCTCGACGAACACGCGAAGAACTTCATCGCGCTCTCTCCGTTCATGGTCATCTCCTCCGCCACGGCGGAGGGTGCGGACGCATCCCCCAAGGGAGATCCGCCCGGATTCGTCAAGGTGATTGACGACAACACCCTGATCATCCCGGACAGGCCGGGCAACAACCGCGTCGACACCATGAGCAACATCGTGGAGAACAACCACATCGGCCTCCTTTTCCTCGTGCCCGGCATGTGCGAGACGCTGCGCGTGAACGGGCGGGCGCGCATCACGACGGACCCCGAAATTCTCGAGCCTCATTCCGTAAAGGGCAGGCTTCCCAGATCGGCGATGATCATCGACGTGGACGACGTCTATCTCCACTGCGGAAAGGCCCTTATCCGCGCGGACCTCTGGAACGCGGAAAAACACATCGAAAGAAAATCGTTCCCCTCGATGGGCCAGATGCTCTCCGATCAGATAGACGAAGACGGCTACGACGACGGAGAGGAAATGAACAAGGGCATCCAGGAGAGATACAAGACGGATCTGTATTAGACCTGAGAAGGAGAAGCGGGTTCGTCATTCCGGCGAAAACAAAGGCGGGCGGACACATGGGCCCGCCCCTACACTTCCCTCAAAAGCGCAATTCTTCCCCGGTCGTCCCTTTAATGCGTTTCTCTTAAATAAACGACCGCGAGGGGCGGCAGCGTAATCTCTATCGAATAGGGCTGGTCGTTCAGGGGGGCCGCCACCGCGTGGCAGCCATCGGGATTCCCCATGCCGCCGCCCCCGTAGATTTCCGAATCGCTGTTCAGCACCTCGATCCAATCGCCGTCTGCGGGAACCCCCATCCGGTAGTCCATCCGGGGCACGGGCGTCAGGTTCGCCGCCACGAGCAGCATGGGTTCATCCTCCGTGGCGACCCGCACGAAGCCCAGCACACTGTCTTCGTTCGCATCCGCCGCCACCCACTTGAAGCCGTTCGGTTCGTAATCCCTTCGGAACAGGGCGCGCTCCTGGTGATACAAGGCGTTCAGGTCGCGCACCCACTTCATCAGCCCCGCCCTCAGCGGCTCCTGCGTGAGGTCCCAGTCGAGCGCGCCGTCGTGGTTCCATTCGCGCCATTGGCCGAACTCCCCGCCCATGAAGAGGAGCTTCTTGCCGGGCTGGGCGAACATCAGCCCGTAGAGCGCGCGAAGGTTCGCGAATTTTTGTCCATTGGCCCCGGGCATCTTCCCGAGCAGGGAACTCTTGCCGTGCACCACCTCGTCGTGGGATAGCGGCAGCACGAAATTCTCGTTATAGGCGTAAAGCATCCGGAACGTGAGCAGGTTGTGGTGAAATTTCCGGTGGACGGGGTCTTTTTTCATGTACGCGAGCGAATCGTGCATCCAGCCCATGTCCCACTTCATGCCGAAGCCCAGCCCCCCCGTATCCACGGGTCTCGAGACCATCGGCCATGCCGTGGATTCTTCCGCGATGGTCTGCACGTCGGGGAAGCGGCGATAGACTTCCGTGTTCAACCGCTTGAGGAAGGAAATGGCCTCGTGGTTCTCCCGGCCCCCATCTTCGTTGGGCAACCATTCGCCCTCTTCTCTCGAATAATCGAGATAGAGCATCGAGGCCACGCCGTCGACGCGCAGCCCGTCGGCGTGGAAATTTTCGAGCCAGTACATGGCGCTGCTTATCAGGAACGCGGCAACCTCGTTTCGCCCGTAGTTGAAGATGTGGCTTCGCCAGTCGGGGTGAAACCCCCGCCGGGGGTCGGCGTGCTCGTAGAGGTGGGTTCCGTCGAAAAAGCCCAGCCCGTGCCCGTCCGTGGGGAAGTGCGAGGGCACCCAGTCGAGTATCACGCCCAGGCCGCGCTGGTGGAGATAATCGATGAGATACATCAGGTCCTGCGGCGTCCCGAAGCGGCTCGTGGGCGAGAAGTAGCCGGTGATCTGATACCCCCAGGAGCCGTTGAAGGGATGCTCCATCACCGGCATGAACTCGACGTGGGTGAAGCCCATGTGGAGCATGTGCTCGGTGAGCAGGGGGGCGAGCTCCCTGTATGTGAGCGGGCGGTTCTCTCTGTCCCCCGTCCGCCGCCAGGAACCGATGTGCATCTCGTAAATCGAAATGGGCGCTTCGCGGCCGTTGCACGCGCCCCGGCACTCCATCCAGTCTCCATCCCCCCATTCGTAATCGAGGTCCCAGACGACCGAGCCGCTCTTCGGGGGAACCTCGCTGTAGAACCCGAAAGGATCCGCCTTTTCCGACTGGAAGTCGCCGAACTGCGAATGAATCCGGTACTTGTAGACC
>WTGD01000125.1 GCA_011523725.1 Nitrospinota bacterium | reverse complement strand
GCAGGGCGAGGTGGTGGAGGGACTCTCCGCCGGGCGGGTGGACATCGTCATCGGCACCCATCGATTGTTGCAAAAAGACGTGTCGTTTCGCGATTTGGGGCTTCTGGTCATCGACGAAGAGCATCGTTTCGGCGTCTCCCACAAGGAGAAGCTCAAGAAACTCCGCGTCAACGTGGACGTTCTCACGCTCACCGCCACACCCATTCCCCGGACCCTGGAGATGGCGCTCTCGGGCACGCGCGATTTGAGCGTCATCGAGACGCCTCCGCGCCACCGGGTTGCGCCGCGCACGTATATATCGCGTTTCAGCGAAAAACTCATCAAAGACGCCATCACCAAGGAAATCGACCGGGGCGGCCAGGTGTTTTTCGTGCACAACCGGGTGCAGAGCCTCCCCGCCATGAAGCGGCTCCTGCGGAAACTCGCGCCCGACGCGCGCATCCTGGTGGGTCACGGTCAGATGAAAGAGAGAGAACTCGAAGACGTGATGGAGCAGTTCGTGACCCGGAGGGCCGACGTGCTGCTGTGCACCACGATCATCGAAAGCGGTCTCGACATTCCCTCGGTCAACACGATCGTCATCAATCGGGCGGACGCATTCGGCATGGCGCAGCTGTACCAGTTGCGCGGCCGGGTGGGGCGCGACAGGTTCCAGGCGCACGCCTATCTCCTGGTCTCTGGCGCAGGCTCCCTGACGAAGCAGGCGAGAGAACGCCTCCAGGCGCTCGAGGAGTTGAGCGAACTGGGGACCGGCTTCAAGCTGGCCATGCGCGATCTGGAAATCCGCGGCGCAGGACACCTGCTCGGGCATCGCCAGTCGGGGCAGATCTCGGCCGTGGGGTTCGACATGTACTGCCGCCTGCTGGAGGAAGTCGTGCAGGAGGCCAAGGGCGAGACGGTTGATCGCAGCGAACCCGAGGTTGTCGCGCCGGTGGCGGGCACGCTGCCTCCCTCCTGGATTCCGGCCCAGGCCGATCGCCTGGACGTATATCGCCGAATCGCATCGGCGCAGGCGCCGGCTGAATTGAGGGAGTTGGGTGTGGAGCTCCAGGACAAATACGGCGCGATGCCGGCGCGGGCTCTCCACCTTCTGCAGCTCGGGGAAATCCGCTTGCGCGCCCGCCTTTGCGGAATCAAGTCTCTCCACGTTCGTGGAAAGGAGGCGAGTCTTGAGATTTTTCCGGGTGACTATGAGTTGACAGCCGCCTTTCTCGACATGCCGGGTATGGTTTTCACCGACGCCCACGCCTTTCGCGCCGGCATAAGCGGGCGCTGGCCGGAGGATTTTGACTTTCTCGTTCAAGTGCTGGATGCTTTGGAAATGTGCAAGGTTTCCGAAGGCGAGTTGGCGGCGAAAGAAGCATAAGGCGCTCATCATGGGAAATGAGGGGAGCGCGCGGCGTCCGATGCGGGGCGGCCGAATTCGGTGGGCGTGGGTTTGTTGGGTGGCGCTGCTCATCGCGGCCGGTTGTGATTCTTCGCTTCAGACGAAGCGTGAGAAAAATGGCGTCCTGCTCGCGCAGGTGAACGGTGAGCCGATTACCCGCGAGGACTTGCGGGCGCATTTGAAGGCGAGTGGGGAGCAGGAGGTTGCGGGCAAGGCCGAAAAATCCATATCCAGGGTCGTGCTCGAGCAATTCGTGGAGAGACGCCTCCTGCTCCAGCGCTTCCGGCAGACGGGCGGATATGTGAGTGAGGGGAAAGTCAGGCGCTTCGTCGAATTCGTTCGCCGCCAGTATGGCGGAGAGGATTTGAAGACCGTCATGAAAGAGCAGGGGATCGACGAGGAGTCGTGGCTCAAGACGATGCGCGAGACGCTCGAGATCGAGCATCTGCTGGAAAAGGAAGTATATTCGAAGCTGAAGGTCTCCGACGCCGAGATAGAAGGTTACTATAACCGCAACAAGGAGAAATTCCGGGTCGGAAGGCGGTGGCGCGTTCGCCAAATCGTCGTCGCTTCGGCTAAAATGGCTGAGCGGTTGAGGAAGCTCATTCTCGAGGGGAAACCGTTCGCGGCGCTTGCGCAGGAACATTCCATCGGTCCCGAACGCGTCGAGGGCGGCGATTTGGGTTATTTCCAGCCGGGAGAATTGCCCGAAAACATCGAGAATGTGGTGGAATCATTGGAGTTGGGAGAGGTGAGCCGGGTCGTCAAAAGTCCGGTGGGCTTCCACCTCCTGGAAGTCCCGGAGAGAAGGCTGCCCATCCAGAACACATTGGCGTCCGTGAGGGACGTCATCAAAAAACGCTTGCTGGCCGATAAGGGGAGAGCGGGACTCGAGCGCTGGCTCGGGGAACTCAAGCGAAATGCGAAGATCACATACTATCTGGAAAACCTTGAAAATGTCGTATCGGGCTAGGTGGTTTTGCGTTCTGGCGATTGCGTTTTGCGCCATGGCGGGTGCGCCCGCCCCGGCGGCCTCCGCCGCCGTTACGATCGAGAGAATCATCGCGAAGGTTGACGATGACATCATCATGCTCTCGGAGCTTCAGGATTTCGTGAAGCCCAGGGTCAAGGAGTTGCGGAGGAATTACAGGGGCGAACAATTGAACCGGCGGATTCGCGAGATCGAACTCGCGGGGCTCGACGCCATGATCCAGGACAAACTCATCACGAAGCGCGCCTCCGCTCTCAAGTTGAACGTCAGCGAAAAAGAAATTGAAAACGCGGTCGCGAACATACTTCGCCAGAACAAGACGACGACGGCCGGGCTGCGCGCCTTCTTGTCGTCGCAGGGAATGACGATGGAGCAATATCGCGGCGAGCTTCGTGAGAAGCTGCTGGCGCGAAAAGTGGAGAGGATGGAAGTCGGCGGGCGCGTCTCGGTGATGGAGCAGGAAATTGCGGATTATTACGACGCGCATTCCGATGACTACCGCGAGGCCGAGAAGCGGACGGTGCGGCAGATTTTCTTTCCCGTAGGCAAGGGCGCCTCCGCTTCGGAAATCGAGGCGCAGCGCAAAAAAGCGGGCCTTGCTTATGTGGAAGCCATGAAGCCGGGTGTTGATTTCGCCGAAGTGGCC
>WTGD01000341.1 GCA_011523725.1 Nitrospinota bacterium | reverse complement strand
TGCGGCTTCGTGCGCTCAAACTTCGCCTTCGCCATGACGCGAATTCTCCTTCTATGGAATATTCAAAGAGGGCGGTTTGCGTCCGCCCTCTCCAGAAATACCTGCCTATACTGTTTCGACCGCCGTGCCTGCGTTTTTCGCCATCAACTCCTCGGCAAGCTGGCGCGGCATCTCTTCATATCGCCCAAACTGCATCGTATGGGTCGCCCTGCCCTGGGTCATGGATCGTACGTCGGTCGCGTAACCGAACATTTCCGAGAGCGGAACGGAGGCGTTCACTACCTTGGCGCCCGCCCTGTCATCCATCTCGCGAATCCGGCCGCGCCGGGAGGTGAGGTCTCCCATGACGTCGCCCAGAAAATCGGCGGGGCACACTACTTCCATATCCATGATCGGCTCGAGCAGAACGGGCTTCGCTTTCTTCGCGGCCTCCCGAAAGGCCATGGAGCCTGCGATTTTGAAGGCCACCTCCGAACTGTCGACGGCATGGAACGAACCATCGAAAAGCGTGACCTCGATGTCGAGCAGCGGGTATCCGGCCAAAACACCATTTTCCATGGCTTCCCTGACGCCGTTCTCGACCGCCGGAATGTATTCTCTCGGAATCACGCCGCCCACAATCTTGTTGACGAACTGAAATCCGTCGCCTGGCGTGAGCGGCCTGATGGTAATCTCCACGTCCCCGAACTGCCCGCGTCCGCCGGATTGGCGCACGAAACGCCCGCGCGCGGTGGCTTCGGCCCGAATCGTCTCCCGATAGGCGACCTGGGGCTTGCCCACGCTGGCTTCCAGCGCGAATTCCCGGAAAAGCCGGTCCACCAGAATCTCCAGGTGCAATTCCCCCATGCCGGAGAGGATGGTCTGCGCCGTTTCCTCGTCCGAACGCACCCGGAAGGTCGGATCCTCGTCCGAGAGCCTCGCCAAGGCGTTGCCGAGCTTGTCCTGGTCGGATTTCGTCTTCGGCTCGATGGCGATGGAGATAACGGGTTCGGGAAAATTGATGGTTTCGAGAAGGATGGGGTGGGCGGGAGCGCAGAGGGTATGGCCTGTTTTGGCCTGTTTGATGCCCAGTGCGGCGACGATATCGCCTGCATGGGCCTCCTGTATCTCCTCGCGCTTGTTCGCGTGCATTCGCATGAGGCGCCCTACGCGCTCCTGCTTGCCGGTGATCGTGTTCAATACGGAGGAACCCGACTTCAGCACGCCGGAATAAATACGTATGAATACCAGTTGACCCACATATGGATCCGTCATGACCTTGAAAGTCAGCGCACAGAGCGGGTCATCGTCCGAGGGCGCTCTCTCCTCGGGCTTTCTGCCCAGTTCCAAATCTTCATCTGCCAAGACGGCCTGAATGGGAGGAATATCGAGAGGAGAGGGGAGATAGTCGACGATAGCGTCGAGCAGAAGCTGAACGCCCTTGTTCCTAAACGCGGAGCCACATACGACGGGAACAAATTCGCCGCAGATCGTTCCCTGCCGAATCGCGGCCCGGACCTCCTCGGGAGAAATCTCCTCGCCTTCCAGGTACTTCTCCATCAACGAGTCATCGAACATCGAGAGCGTGTCCAAGAGTTTTTCTCTCAAAGCATCCGCTTCGGCCTTCATATCCTCGGGCACTTCCGCCTCTTCGTAGGATGCGCCCATCGGGTCGTCGAATACCCGCGCCTTCATGGTCACCAGATCCACCATGCCGGCGAAGTTCTCTTCCGCCCCGATCGGCAATTGCAGCGCGAGCGGGTTCGCGGCGAGGCGCTCCCTGACTTCATCGACCACTCTTTGGAAATCCGCGCCCGTTCTATCCATCTTGTTGACGAACACGAGGCGGGGCACACCGTATTTCTCCGCTTGACGCCAGACGGTCTCGCTTTGCGGCTCCACGCCGCCCACGGCGCAGAACACCGCCACCGCGCCATCGAGAACCCGCAGGCTTCTTTCCACCTCGGCCGTAAAATCCACATGGCCGGGCGTGTCGATGATGTTGATGACGTGATCGTTCCAGGCGCAGCGCGTCGCCGCGGAGGTGATGGTGATGCCGCGCTCTTGTTCTTGCGCCATCCAGTCCATGGTGGCCGCGCCGTCATGCACCTCGCCCATCTTGTGGGTCCTGCCCGTGTAGAACAGGATGCGCTCAGTCGTCGTCGTCTTGCCGGCATCGATGTGCGCCATGATGCCGATGTTTCTCGTTTTTCTGAGCGCTTCACTGGGCACGGCTTATCCTTCCTGCGGTTCTACCAACGATAATGGGCAAAGGCCTTGTTCGCCTCAGCCATCCGGTGCGTGTTCTCTCTCAAGCGAACGGCGCCGCCCGTATCGTTCGCGGCGTCCATGATCTCAGCGGCGAGGCCGTTCGCAATCTTTCTGTCCCGGCTCCGGGCGTTCTGGATGATCCAGCGGATGCTGAGCGCCGTGCGCCTGTCGGGCCGCACTTCCACCGGCACCTGATAGGTGGCGCCGCCTACACGCCTGGAGCGGACCTCCAATGCGGGCTTCACGTTGTCCATGGCGCGCTTGAAGACCTTGATGGGGTCTTCCTTCATCTTTTCCTCCACCACGTCCATCGCCCCGTAGAACACGCGCTCGGCCAGACTCTTCTTCCCCTTGAGCATCAGGGAGTTGATGAACTTGGTCACCAGCCGGTCGTTGAACTTCGGATCCGGCAAAACGGTTCTTTTCGTGGCCCTTTTTCTTCTCGCCATGGAAAATGAATCTCCTTGCTGAACCTCGAACGAGAACGCCGCCTACCTCGGCCTTTTCGCTCCGTATTTGGAGCGACCGTTGCGGCGTGCCTCCACGCCCACGCTGTCGAGCGTTCCCCGGACGACGTGATAGCGAATACCGGGCAGATCCTTCACGCGTCCGCCGCGGATCAAGACGATGGAGTGTTCCTGAAGGTTGTGCCCCTCTCCGGGGATGTAGGTGGTCACCTCCATGCCATTGGTCAGGCGCACGCGAGCGACCTTCCGGAGGGCCGAGTTCGGCTTCTTGGGCGTCGTCGTATACACGCGCACGCAAACACCGCGCTTCTGGGGACAATTGCGC
>WTGD01000179.1 GCA_011523725.1 Nitrospinota bacterium | reverse complement strand
TTATTTGCCTGAAATAGACAGAAAAAATATGAGGCTTCTCTTGGTTTTTCTTTGCAGAAATCATTGTTTTTTCTAACTTTTCTAAATTATCGCCTTGACAGACATTTCATCCAAGGCTATAAGTGTAAACCTAAGTGGGAAAATATGGGGTAAAGTGGGAGGTGCAGGCGGAATGCTCATCAGTTCCCATGCGGTTTCTGTGGATGCGAAAGGTCGGGTCAGCATACCGGCGCGGTTCAGAGAATATCTGAGCGCCAAGTATGGCGACCAGGTCGTTCTTCTCGGCAAGGACGGATGTATTTTTGCGTATCCCGTGGAGGAGTGGAAGCGCAGGTTCAGCGAGAAACTCCGCGAACTCTCCACTTCCACCAAAGAGGTTCGCCGCACTCTCCGAAGACTCTATGGCCGCGCTGAATCGTGCGAGTTCGATCGGCAGGGCAGGATCCTGCTGCCCGCCAAGCTGCGCGCAAGTTCCTCCATCGAGAAAGAGGCCATTATCGTGGGCATCGAGAACAAACTCGAGATTTGGGACAAGGGAAGATGGGATGAGGAAACCGGCGAGACGGGCGATGGGGCCGCCGATGAACTTCCAGATGAGGATTTGATCGAATTCGAATTCTGATGCGGGCTCAAGGGGGGAGCAAGGGTGTTTGCCGCACTGGAAAAATCCATTTCAAGCGAATACGCCGCAGAGGAATATTTTTGCGGTGAGAACGTGGACATGACGGCATCTCACGTCCCGGTCATGGTTCAGGAGGTATTGCGCTTCCTGGCACCATCTCCGGGCGCTGTGTTCTTAGATACTACCTTGGGCGGAGGGGAACACAGCGACGCGGTTTTGGATGCGGTTCAGCCATCGGTTGCGCTGATCGGCTGTGAGCGCCACCGGGACGCCGTAGATATCTGCTGGAAGCGGCTGGCGAAGTACGGGGTCGCCGCCTGGATCCATCATGCCCATCCGGGCCATATGGAGCGCTTCGCGAGGGTCGAGGGGTATGTATCGCTCGACGGGGTTTTGTTCGACCTCGGCCTTTCTTCGATGCAGCTCGACACGCCCGGCCGCGGGTTCCGCATGGACGCGCCCGAGCCTCTGGACATGCGAATGGACCAGACGCAGGGTCTTACCGCGGCCGACCTGATCGAGCAATTGCCGGAAGAAGAACTCGCCGATCTCATCTATAAATACGGGGAAGAACGCCACTCCCGCGCCATCGCGCGCGCCATCGGACGGGCGCGCGCGGGCGCGGGTGGGGGCGTGAAGCGTTGCGATGAGCTCGCATCGCTCATCGCCACGGTCGCCGCGAGAAGGAGCGGCCGCCGCGGGAGGAGTTGGCGCATTCACCCTGCGACACGTACGTTTCAGGCACTGCGGATTGCCGTAAACCGTGAGATGGAGACCCTTGAGGATTCCTTGCGCGATGCGGTGGACCTCCTGCGCCCCGGCGGTCGAATCGTCGTCATCAGCTTTCACTCGCTCGAAGACAGAATCGTCAAGCACCTCTTTCGCGAACTCTCCGGCAGCGAGGAGCCGACCCTCGAAATCCTGACCCGTAGAGTCGTTCGGCCCGATGAGTCGGAAGTGAGAGAAAACCCGCGCAGCCGCAGTGCAAGATTGCGCGCAGCCCAGCGCCTCGGAGAGCTTGGAGGATGAGACGCTCGAAAACCCGCAGCGGATGGCGAGAGAGAATCAGCGCGCGTTTTTCCGGCGCGGCGTCTGCCGGTTCGCGGGTTTCGCTGTTCAAGACGGGTCTGTGCATTACTTTCATCGCGTGCAGCGCCGCCGCTTTGGTGTGGCCGCATCTGGAGATGGTGAAGATCGGGTATCGTCTGGCGCATCTGGAGCGTCAAAGGGCGAAGCTCTTACAGGACAGGCGCGTCTTGCGAATAGAAGTAGCCGCGCTTCGGCAGCTGGATCGCATCGAGTCGATTGCGCGAAAAAAAATGGAAATGATTTTTCCGGAACCCGGACAAATCGTGTATGTAAGAGTAGGGCCTGGAAGTGTAGAGTAACCGCCCCTTCCTCCTCCCGCCCATAGCAGGTTGGCCCATGAAACAGGGCTTCTCTCGTCGCTTGATGGTTTGCGGCTCCTTGGTGGTTTTCGGATTCTGCATGTTGGGCGTCAAGCTCTTCATCATCCAGATCCGCGATCGTGATCACCTCGTGGCCTATGCGGAGCGCCAGTTGCGCCGCACGCTCGTGGTGCGGCCCAGGCGCGGAGACGTCGTGGACGCGAGGGGCCGGCCCCTGGCGGTGAGCATCAACGCGCCCTCCCTTTTCGCCAACGCCACGGTGGTGGCCGATCCTAGGAGCACTTCGCTGGCGCTCAAGGAAATTCTGGGCGGTTCGGCGGAAGATTATTTCGAGAAACTGAACGACCGCCGCAGTTATGTATGGCTCAAGCGGAAAATCAATCCCGATCAGCAGAGAAAAATCGAAAAACTGGGGATCGACGGCCTGGGTTTCGTCACCGAGAGCAGGCGTTTCTATCCCAAGCGCGAACTTGCATCCTCTCTGGTCGGCTTCGTCGGCGTGGATGATGCGGGCATGTATGGCGTGGAGCAATCCTACCAGGAGCACATGGGGGGGCGCGTGGGCCGCATTCGCATCCAGCGCGACGCGAAGGGCAGGTCGGTACATCCCGAATCGAATATTCTCGTGCCGGCGCGTCCGGGCGCGGACGTCCGCCTGACCATCGATGAGGTGCTTCAGCACATCGTCGAAAAAGAGTTGAGCGCCCAGGTCCGCCGGGTGGGCGCGCGGCGCGCCATCGGGGTGATGGTCGAGCCTCACAGCGGCAGAATCCTCGCCCTGGCGTCCGTGCCGGGGTTCAACCCCAACACGTATCAACTTTACGGCGCATCCCTTTGGAAAGAGCCCGCCATCCAGGAATTCTACGAGCCCGGCTCGACGTTCAAGATCGTCACGGCGGCGGCCTATCTGGACGCGGGCGAGTCGCTCTCGAAAAAGTATTTTGCCGAAAACGGCTCCTATCGGTATGGAGGAGGGCGCTACACCCTCCGGGATCATAAAAAATACGGCTGGCT
>WTGD01000389.1 GCA_011523725.1 Nitrospinota bacterium | reverse complement strand
GCTCCGACGAACTCATCGGTAACAGCAAGCCGGTGGAGGACGTCAAGGAGCTGATCGCCCAGGTCGCGCCGACGGAGGCCACGGTGCTCGTCCTGGGCGAGACGGGAACCGGCAAGGAGCTGGTCGCGCGCGCCATCCACCACATGAGCGAGCGGCGAAACCGCGTGCTGGTGAAGGTGAACTGCGCGGCGCTGCAGGAGTCGCTGCTCCTGAGCGAGCTGTTCGGCTACGAGAAGGGCGCATTCACGGGAGCCGTGAGCAGAAAGCAGGGCCGCTTCGAGATCGCGGACAAGGGCACGATTTTCCTCGACGAGATCGGGGAGATCTCGCCCGAAGCGCAGGTGAAAATCCTGAGAGTGATGCAGGAGAAGGAGTTCGAGAGGGTGGGCGGCAACCAGACGCTGAAAGTCGACGTGCGGATCATCGCGGCCACGAACAGGGACTTGGAGGAAGAGGTCCGCCAGGGCCGGTTTCGCGACGACCTCTACTTTCGCCTGAACGTCATACCCATCCATACGCCGCCGCTCAGGGAGCGCAAGGAGGATATCCCCGAACTGGTGGATTACTTCGTGGGGAAACACGGGCCGCGCATGAACCGGCGCATCGAATCGGTGGACCCGCGCGCCCTGGAGCGGCTCATGCGGTACGACTGGCCCGGCAACATCCGCGAACTCGAGAACGTGGTGGAGCGCGGCCTCGTCCTGGGGCGCGGCCGGGTTCTGCGGTTCGACAGGCAGCTTCTGGGCGAGGCGCCCCCGTCGGCGAGAGAGAGCGAGTTCACCTCGCTCGAGGAATACGAGCGGCGCTACATCCTCCGGGTGCTGGAGCACGCGGGAGGCCGCGTTTCCGGAGAGTTGGGCGCCGCCCGCATACTGGGGATGAAGCCCACGACGCTCCAGAGCCGGATGAAGAAGCTGGGCATCGAGCCCCGCCGGGAGTTCAGGAGAGCGGACGGCAAGGCGGGTTGAGTCGATAGTTTCGGATGTGAAACGCGAGGAGAAATTGATGGACAGGGCGATTTGGGCGACGTGGTACGACCTGCCCGAGGACGGGGCGAACGAGTACATCGCATGGCTGCACGAGGTGCACCTGCCCGAGATGCTGGAGCGCACAGGCTATCTATGGGCGGCGCACGTGGACAACGACAAGAGCGAGGAGCGCAGACAAAACGTGAACCGGCGCCTCACCCACACCGACGACCCCGCCGTGCCGGACGGCAACGGGTATCTCATGCTGTTCGGCGCCGAGAGCGTCCACACCTTCCTGAATCCCTCTCCCGCGCAACTGGCCGAGCGGTGGGGGCCGGATGCGCGCGAGATGCTGGGGCTGCGCGCAGGCGTGCGCGAGTGCGTCTTCGTGGAGACGGGGCGGATCGACGGCCCCGAGATCGCCCGTCGCGCTCCGGGCATCACGCCGGGACCCAGGGTCCAGATGGGGAGCTTCAACATCAACGCGCTCGCGAACGAAGAGGGCATGGGCGCGTGGTACGTTCAGCTTCGCTTTCCCCGCATGCAGACGCTCGAGGGCTGCGTGGGAATGCGCAAGCTGGTTTCGGTCTGCGGATGGGCCAAGCACGCCGTGCTCTATGAGTTCGACCTGAACACGTCCGTCGAGCATTATTTCCAGAAAGAACTCGAGAGCGAGGCGTGGTCGCGCGAGATGGTGGGCAGCCTCGTGCATGCGCCCGGCTCCCCGAGCACCGGAAAGCGCATCTGGCCGCCCGTCGATTCGTCTTGAGGGCGTCGGCGGGTTGCGCGTTTTCGGTGGGAGGCGGCCTTTGACTCGTAAGGGTTGCTCGTCGGGCTGTTGAAAAAACCCCTCGTAGAGAGCATCGCTTTTATCCCCCTGTTAAGGGGGGTAAGGGGGTTGGTTTTGTAGGGACAGGCCTCCGTGCCTGTCCAGATTGCAATCATCCTGCAAGAGGACAACCACGGAGGGTTGTCCCTACGGTAGAATCTCGTCATCCGCCTCGCCCTGCGCGGCCAAAAACTCCCCTTTCCCTCGCCCTTCGATACACTGCTTTGCCGCGGGGAGTGTAGGGGTCGCATACATGCGACCCGCATGCCACGAACGGGGTGGGCCGCATATATGCGGCCCCTACAATAGAAACGGCAATCCCGCCATTGCATGCTTTTTCAACAGCCCCACGAGCGACCCGCATTCGCGAAAAACCCGCGTATCGAAGGGGCCCGTCCCGAGCCCATCGAAGGGTGCCAAAGCGAAACCGCCGGGGGCTCGCGCGAGACCCCGGCGGTTCGTGGCTGAGAGGCTTATTTCTTCTTCACGCCGATGCCGGCGAATATCTTCCCGAAGCGTTCGTATACATCGCGGTTTATTTTCACTTTATGGGAAATCATGTATCTTCATTGCTCGCTTCGCGCAATCGAGACGAGGGGGTCGGCTCCTCACCGGGTTGCGCCCGTGAGGAGGGGAACATGTTCGAGACGACGCGCGGCGGCGTGGACGTGGGGCTTTCGACGAGAAACATCGCCGCGATGAAGAAGTTCTACACCGAGGTGCTGGGGCTCGAGGAAGCGGCGGTTATCGACGTGCCGGGCGATTTCGTGCGCGCGGCGGGATTCGCAGGAGGCGGCGTGAAGCTCCACGCCCTGAAATCGGGCGAGGTGCTCATCAAGCTGCTCGAGTTCCCGGAAACGCCAGGCGCCGCGGATGCGCTCGCGGATTCGGCGGCCGGGTTCCGCTACCTCACCTTCTGGGTGAAGGACATGGAGGCGGCCGTGGCGCACCTGCGCGATGCGGGCGTGGAACTTCTTTCGGACATACTCTCCCGCGTGCCCGAGAGAAAGACGATCTTTTTCAAGGACCCCGACGGCAACCTGCTCGAACTCAACTGGGTGGACCCGGCGGTTTGAGGTAAAAGAAACGCACAGGCATTTTCAATCCATACCCAACAGGAGAAAGAAATGAAACTGACGTTCGATCACATTCATTGCGTACACACGGACGTGGACGAGGCGGTAGCCTTCTACGTGAACGTTTTCGGGGCGACCGAGACCAACCGGATCGACAGGGGCGGTGCGCCGC
>WTGD01000184.1 GCA_011523725.1 Nitrospinota bacterium | reverse complement strand
GCGGAAGAGCTTCACGCCCTCTTCATACAGCAAAACGGCCTTTTCCAGGGAAGGCTCGCCCTCTTCGAGTTCTTCCACGATGGCTTCCAGACGCTCCAGCGCCGCCTCGAAACTTTTTGGTTCCGCGTCCGGGTTCGCGGATTCATTTGCAGTACTCATGGGCCCTCTCCCTCGGGAAAGACTTCTTCGACTCGGCACAACAAACCGCCTTGCGACAAACGAATCCGCACGGATTCTTCCGCCTTCACGTCTTCGGCCTTTTTCACCAATGCGCCGTCCGGCTCCTTGTACGCCAGGCTGTACCCACGCGCCAAAACGGCCAGCGGCGACACCAGCTCGAGACGTCCGGCGGTGTTCTTGAGAACATCCGCCCTGTTCTTCAAAAACAATCCATGCGCTGCGCGCAGGCGCTTCAAATTATCTTCAAGTTTCGATATGGACACAAGAATTTTTTCTCTGGGCGAGAGCATCCGCAGCCTCGGAACCATTCCGGCCAAATGCGCCCGTCTCATTTCCTGTTGATGCCCGGCTTCTCTGCTCATGCGCTCATAGAGCGCATCCAGCCGCTGCGCCAGTGACTCGAGCGGGGCTTCCGGTCTTCTGAATGCGGATTCTCCAAGCAAGCGGGAAAATTGCGCTTCGAGAGAGGCGATTCGAGTGTCCACTGCCCGGCGCGCATCATGGATCAAATCGGCGATGTCCCGGGCGACGCCCTGCCAGCCTCTGGCCACGCGCTCGGCCGCCGCCGTAGGCGTAAGCGCCGATTCATCGGCCGCCAGGTCACTGAGCGAGGTGTCGACTTCATGACCCACCGCCGATATAAGCGGCGTCCCGCATCCGGCGATGGCCCGCACTACTTCTTCTTCGTTGAACGCCCACAAATCCTCCCGGCTTCCTCCGCCGCGACCCGTGATGATGAGGTCCACGGGACGCTCCATTCTGACGAGGCTCTCGTCCGCCCTGCGAATCGCCGCCGCGATGGAAGATGCGGCGCCCTCTCCCTGCACCCGGGTGTGAATAATGATGAGTTCGACAATCGGAGCGCGCTCCTTGAAAACCCGCAACATGTCTCGGAGAGCGGCGCCTTCCCGGCTCGTCACCAACGCCACGCGGCGGGGGCGGTCGGGAATCTCCTTTTTTCGCAAAGGATCGAACAAGCCCTCCTTCTCCAGGCGTTCATGCAACTGGCGAAAAGCGACCTCCAGCGCGCCTTCTCCCAGGGGTTCCATGGAAAGCGCCGACACCTGGAAGCGTCCGTCTTTCTCATAAAGCGTCACCCGGCAGCGGATCATCACGCGCATGCCCGCTTCGGGTTCAAAGCGCAAAAACCGCCTGCGGCCCGAGAACATCACGGCGCCTACCTTGGATGCGGCGTCTTTCAGGTCAAAATAGGAATGTCCCGATGGATAGGTGCGCCAGGAGGAAATTTCCCCCTCGACCAATACCTCGCCAAATTCATCTTCCAGCAATTCTTTTACGCGCGCGTTGAGCTGAGAGACGGTGAACACCGCCGGGGCCGTGCGAGGTGTGTTATCACCCAGAAGGTCTACATTCATTCGGGAACCTTTATATGCCCTATCCTCTTGTTTCCTGCGACTGGAGAGAGTAAGCGCGAACCGTATTCGCCATCAGCATGGCGACCGTCATGGGCCCCACCCCGCCCGGCACCGGCGTGATGGCGGAAACCTTTTCGAGCAAAGGTTCGAAATCACAATCACCGACCAATTCTCCATCCACCCGGTTGATGCCGACGTCGACCACAACGGCTCCCTCCCGAACCATGTCCGCGGTCAGGAATTTCGGCCGCCCCATGGCGGCCACGACGATGTCGGCTTCTCTCGTGATCGCGGGGATGTCGCGCGTCCGGGAGTGGCACACCGTAATCGTCGCGTTTTCGTGCATCATCAAAATGGCCAGGGGGAGTCCCACAATCTTGCTGCGCCCGATGAGGGCGGCTTTCTTCCCTTCCAGGCCGATGTCGTAGAACTTCAGAATCTCGAGCACGCCGGCAGGCGTGCAGGGCTTGAGCTCACCTTGCTTGAGCGCCAGTTTCCCGAAATTTTCGGGGTGAAAGACATCGGCGTCTTTTTGCGGGGATACCCGGCGCAACACCTCTTCTTCGTTCAGGTGTCCGGGTAGCGGCAACTGCACCAGCATCCCGTCCACTTTTTCATCGTGGTTCAGCTCTTCGATGAGCGAGACAATATCTTCCTGCCCCGTATCCTCGGGCAAATGGTGATCGAAAGTCCGGATGCCGAGTTTCTTGGCGGAACGCCCCTTGATGCGGACGTATACCTGGGAGGCCGGGTCCTCGCCCACGAGGACGACGGCGAGCCCCGGAGGTCTGCCCATCCGGGGCAGGAGGGCATCGATGGAGGCTTTGAGCTCCTCCATCACCTTGTCCGCCACGGGTTTACCTTCGAGAAGCAGGGCTTGTGCCATCTTCATCCTTCATCATCGGGCGCGGCGGTCACATACTATCATCTCGAATAAGCGCTACACCAGAATTTTTCCGTCCTGGATGATCATCTGCTCATCCGCCCATACGGTGGGGTTGTCGAAAATCATGTCGATGTGGAGCGGGGCTTCGACCACGCCCCCGATGCTGCCGCTGTCTCCCACCGCCATGTGGCACGTGCCCCACGTCTTTTTCGCCTCCCGCATCGTCTCCCGAGGGCGGCATGCCGGATTCGTGCCGATGGCGAATTCCGCCACGTTCTTCGCGAGATCCCCGTTTTCATCCAGCAATTTCCAGAACCTGTCCGCGGCGGCGCTTCCCGTGATGGACGCGACCTTGCCGTCCTTGATCTCGATGCGCATGGGCTCGGTGACGAAACCCAGATCCTTTCGCTCGATGGAGAAGGGATTCACCATCACCCCGTTCGAGGTACCCTCCAGGGGACTCATGGCGGCTTCCCCATCCGGACACGCCGCGAATTCTCCGGATTTTCTCGCCACGCCGATGAGCGGGAAGCAGGTTCTCCCCTCCAGCGAGAATTCCATGTCGCATCCATCCGGCGTCGTGAACCGGCCCGTCTTGGCTTCGGTATAGA
>WTGD01000298.1 GCA_011523725.1 Nitrospinota bacterium | reverse complement strand
CTCCTATTTCAATTGCTTGGGAGGAGTTGAATGCGCTCAGGCGGGTGAAAACATGGGCGGCGATGACCTGCATCGGGAACCCCGTGGGCGGCGGGCAGATTGGGAACGCCCTGTGGGAGGGCGTGCCGCTCAGAACCCTCATCGAGCGGGCGGGCGTGGGGGAAAGGGTTCGCCGCTCGGTATCCGCCAGGGTCGTTTTTCGCGCGGCGGACGGGTACCATGATTCCATATCGCTTGAGCAGGCCCTCGATTCGAGAACGCTTCTCTGCACCGGGATGAACGGGGAGTATCTCCCTCGGGATCATGGCGCTCCTCTCAGGCTCCTCGTGCCGGGAACCTATGGCCTAAAGAACGTGAAATGGATTGAATCCATTGAGGTTACGACCAAAGGACACGGCGGCTATTGGCAAAGACGCGGCTGGTCGGATGAGGCGCTCGTCGAGACGCTCAGCCGCTTCGAGGCCCCCAGAAGACGCGTTGAGGTTCGAACGCCCAAAATATGGCTCGTGGGTTCGGCTTTCGCGGGAGAGCGGGGAATCCGCAAGGTGGAAGTAACCTATGGGCAGGGCAAGCGTTTGCAGCCCTGGGCGCCCGCCTTGCTCAAAAAGCCCTTGGGGCCTCTCGCCTGGACTATTTGGGCTTTTCCCATGCGTTTTGAGGAAAACGGGTTCTATCCGGTGACGGTGCGGGCTGTGGATGGAACGGGTGAAGTACAGACGGATGAGATTTCGGATCCGCAACCCGGCGGGTCGACAGGGTGGATGGGACTCAGCATATACGTGAAGGGGTTGTAGGCTAGACGAGATGGCTTACGATAAAGCCCCGCCGGAAACCGGCGGGGCTTTTGTCTTTCAGGGGAGATGAAGCTTAACGGCGTTTGCCGCCCACGATGTTCGCTGCGCGCTTTTGGCGCTTGATCATCCAATTTTTGGGTGCCTCGATGCCGCTGCGATCCAGGATGTCGAGGTTGTGCTGGAACGCCATGTAGTTCTGGATGTAGCTGAGCGTGCCGCCTCGGTAGGGCGTGCCGGGAGGCGTGCGCCCTTCAATCAGGTCAATCACATTGTAAACAGCTTCACTCGCCATGGCGATCTGCTCGGCCAGGACAGCCGCATGCACCCAGCCGTCACGAATATCTTTCTCGATTCCGACGACGAGGTTGTGCGTCACGATCTTGATCTGTCCGGGTTTGTAACCGGCGGCTTTCACGGCATCCACCGTGCCGCGAGCAATGAGCGTCGCCCAGGGGTAAATGCCTTTCACGTCGGGGTGTTTCTTGAGCAGGTCTTCCGCCGTCTGGTATGCGTGCTGCACGTTGGACTTGGTGAATTCCTTGGCCACAATCTTGATTTTCGGGTAGTGGCTCATATATTCCTCGAAGCCTTTGGCCATGGAGGTCACCATCTCGATGCCGCTGGGTCCGGGCAGCATCATGACTTTGCCCTCATAGTTAATGCCATGCGCCAGGGTGGAGGCGATGAGAACGCCCAACTCATAGCTGTTTTTCATGACGCGGTTCTTGACGCGATTACTGTCGAGGTCGATGTTGTCCACAACGACCTTGACACCCTTGTCCATCGCCTTGTGGACAGCGTTCACCATTCCCTTGGTGCTGATGGGGCAGATGATCATCCCGTCGTATTTCGCCGCAATGATGTCCTCCACGTGAGCCACCTGCTTGGGCAGGAACTCATAGCCGCCCGCGTCGAACATGGTCACGGTCACGCCGGCTTTTTTGGCCGCCTGGACGCTGCCGTACCATTTCGAGAAGAAATAGGGGTCGACGCCGTTCGGCACGACGACGGCGATCTTGTACTTCTTCTTCGCCTTCACCCGGGCATCGGCATCCGGGGCTGCCGCCATCGACACAAACAAGAATGTGACGACGGAGGCGAGTATCATGAAAGTGCGAAACAGTTTTTTCATCTTGAATCTCCTCCTCGCAGAATGGGTTTCACGGACGGATGCGCTCTCCTCCGCGAAAGGGAAAAATGACTGCCGAATAAACATATTGCCTATTCCCGTCTCTTACGGGAACTCAAAACCACTGCCGTGATAAGTAATACGCCTACCACCACCTCCCGGGCGAATGTTCCCACACCCAGGAGAATAAGACCATTGAGCAGAAATGTCAGGAACAGCGTTCCAATCGCAGCTTGCGTCACGCCGCCCTCGCCGCCGTGAAACGTCGTGCCCCCCACCACAGTGGCAGCCAAAGATTGGAATTCAAGCTGGAACCCCGCGAGGCCGTTCGTGGCCGGGAGTCTCGCCAAGTAAAGGAACGAGGTGATGCCCACGCAGATGCCGCTGATCAAATAGCAAATGAGTTTCACCTTGCCTGTGTCTATGCCCGAGAGGCGCGCGGCTTCTTCGTTCCCGCCGGTTAGATAGATTGCCCGGCCGAGCACCGTACGTTTTGTCAGCAGATAGAGAATGATGAAAAAGAAAATAGCGATGAACAGTGTGCCGGGGATATGGAAGAAATCCGTGAGGCCGATGGTTTGGAGGATGTCTTTTTGCTCGCCTGTAAACTGGTGGATGGTGCGTCCGCCCGTGAACACCAAGGCGATACCGGCGCAGATGAAGAGCATGCTCAAGGTGACGATAAAAGGCTGTATCTTCACGCGGCCAACGAGGTAGCCGTTGATGAAACCGAACATCGTCGCCATTCCAATGCCCATCAACACGCCCACAGCAAGGCCAAAATCCAGTATGCCTTGCGCCATCACTACGCTCGAGAGACTAAGCAAAGAACCCTGGCTCAAATCGATGCCGGACACCAACAGCACCATACTTTGCCCGGCGACAATGAAGAAAAGAATTGAAGCGTTTCGGAGTTGGTTGGTCAGATTATGGGCTTCGATAAAATTGTTCACGTAGCCCATCAACTGGAGAATATAAAATATGATCATCATCATGATGAACACGACGAGTAAACCATATTTCTCGTAATTGAACGTGGCCAAGAAGGAGGCAGAAGGTCTGGCCGGAGCCTCCGCTACATTCGCCATTGTGAAGAATCTCCCTTAATTTTTTTGCTCACGCAGGGTGCTGACCCAGATGGAGACGAGAATTACCAGACCGACAATGATCTGTTGCCGGTAGGTGTCGATTCCCATGATGTTCAGTCCGTTCACTAAAAATATGATCAGGAAAACACCCAGCGTCGTACCCAGCACGCCGCCTCGCCCACCAAAAATGTGCGTGCCGCCTATGATGGTCGCTCCGATCGATTGGAGCAGTTGATCGCCACCGCCGAGCCTCGGCTCACCCGCCGCACTTACACTCGCTGAAAGAAGAAGCCCTGCGAAGCCGCAAAGAAGACCGCCTATGCCAAAAATGGCAATCTTCATGGCAGGATAGTTAATTCCCGCAGAAATCGCCGTTTGCTCGTTTCCGCCCAAGGCGTACACATAAGTGCCGAAACGGGTGTATTTGAGCAGATACCACATCGTGGCAAGCACGATGAGTATCCAGATAAAAGTGAAGGGAATGGGGCCCAGATTTCCCTTCGCCAAAAAGACGTATGCTTCTTCCACGTGTTTCGGAAGCGTTGCGCCCTCGCGCGCACCTCCCATTTGAAGACCGCCCGTCCAAAGCTGGGCCGTGCCGCTGCCGATGAAGAGCATTCCCAATGTGGCAATAAACGGATACACCCTGACTACACCAACGAAAAAGCCATTGATAACGCCACACAGTAGACCGATACCGAGGCCGATGATAAAGCCAAAGAAAAACCCGAAATGCAGCATTGCGCTCCAAGCCATCACGCTTACCACACTCATGATAGAGCCTTGCGAAAGGTCGAATCCCGCCGAAACGATAACTATTGTTTGCGCATAGGCCAAAAAGAAGAGCCATGCGTCGCGCCGCACGACATTCACGAAGTTTTCGAGAGTGAGAAAATTCTCGGTCGCAAAAGTGTAGAAGATCATCAAGACTACAAACGCGGAAATGAGAAGTAACCGCTCCCAGGGGATATCCTTTACCGGATATCCGAGGATGAGTTTTTCATTTTCCATTGAGGCGGCGGCGCTCATTCAATTTACCTCCAGATGCAAATCAATCCGCCGTCATGGCGTAGCGCAGAATACCTTCCTGCGTTGCTTCATTTCTGTCGATATCTGCAGTTAGCCGTCCTTCACGCATTACAAGAATGCGGTCACTCATTCCAAGGATCTCGGGCAGTTCACTCGAAATCATCATAACAGCGGCGCCGTCTTCGGCAAGTTGCAGCATCTGCGAGTGAACTTCGAATTTTGCACCAACATCGATCCCGCGAGTCGGCTCATCAAAAATGAGCACGTTGGCGCGTCTGAAAAGCCATTTGGCGAGAACGACTTTTTGCTGATTGCCGCCCGATAGAAAGCGGATTTGCGTTTCCTGATCCGGCGTCATGATTTTCAGCTGATTGATATGTTCATCGACGAGGTCTTTTTCCATGGTCAAATTGAGCAGCCACCGCTTAATGAGCCGACGGATGTTCGCGCTCGTTGTGTTATAGGCAACCGAAAGCACCTGGGTAAGACCCTGGGTTTTTCTATCCTCGGGCAAAAGACCAAGCCCTCGTCTTATAGCCAAAGTAGGGGTCCACTTGCGTTCATGGGTGAGGATTGTCAAGAATCGAATCGCAACCATGGCGATGCCACCCCAGATCATGACCCATTCGAGAACGAAATTTTGTGTGAACAGACTCGTAATGACCATCGCGCCAATCGCGAGGGCGTACCAGCTTGCGAAGTCGATGACCAGAGTGCGCCAGCTATATTGCCGCTCGAGAAACCAGAGGCCCACTTGCCTGATGAGGGCCAATCCGGCGGCGACGATGTAGGGGGTGGGACCGTTCGGTATGTTGTATAACGGTCCACCAAGTATCCATTCATAAAACCAATTAGCACTGAACAGTGGTGGCGGTGAGTTCATATTGAGCGTGAAAGGATCGTAAATTCCCTGGAAGATCACGGTGAACAACGGCAAAGCCAGCATGAAGACAACCACATCGACGAGCGCCATCCAAAGCGGATAGTGAGGGAGTTTTTGTATCTCTTCCTTCTCTTTTGTCGCGTTGGTCATCTCAACAGTACCGCTATCAACGGTGTCCGCTCCCATGACGGCGCGCGCCACCTCGGTTCTCCCTGCACCTACGAGACCTGAGAGGCCGACGATTTCACCATAATGCAGGTCAAAGTTGATGTCCTCGAATACACCGTTTCGGGTGAGACCTCGCACCCGCAAAGCTACTTCTCCACGAGCACGGGGCGTCCAGGGGAATTTCTCATCAAGTGTGCGTCCCACCATCTGTGTGATCAGAAAATCGAGTTCCACGTCTTTTACTTCCCATGTGCCCATGTATTCACCATCGCGCAGGACGGTGACGCGGTCTCCAATCTCGTGGACTTCTTCCAGTCGGTGAGAAATGTAAATAATTCCGACACCATGCTCACGCAACCGGGTGACAGCCTTGAAGAGTTCCTCGATCTCATGCCCGCTCAATGAAGACGTGGGTTCATCCATCACTAGAATCTTGCTGTCAAATGCGAGGGCCCGAGCGATCTCCACCATTTGCTGATCCGCGACGCTGAGAGAGCGGACGGGTGCGTTGACATCGATTCTTACATCCAGGCGCTCCATGATCGCGCGGGATTCCTGCTCGACTCTGGCCCAATCCACACGCCTCATGACACCGGGCAAGACGGGCTCACGACCCAGGAAGATGTTTTTGGCCACGCTCAGATCAGGCACTAGGTTCAGTTCTTGGTAGATAACACTGATCCCCAAATCGCGCCCGGTTCTGGCGTCGGGTATTATGGTGGGTGTTTCGCTAATCTCGATTTGGCCTGAATCGGCGTGATATATCCCCGCCAAAATTTTGATGAGCGTGGATTTGCCGGCCCCGTTCTCACCCAACAGGATGTGAACTTCGCCTTCGCCGAGATCGAAATCGACTTCTTTGAGCGCATGAACACCCGGAAAGGATTTGTCGATTTTCGCCATTTTGAGCAAATTGTTGGCTTCAGACACGAAAAGTCATTTCCAATGTTAGGTTTGATATACTACCTACGAATAAATTAGCGAACGATTGCGTACCATCGCCCACTAGGTTTGTAAAGTTGTAATTTTGAAACTTTATAGGGGTTTGGGTTGATTTTCAACAAGACAATTTTTAGCGGATCAAAGTAAAGAACCATTTGTTCTGCGATCATGGTATGATGGTATTGTGCTTGTTCCAAAGAGTAATTCCAGGAGATTGTATGGACAGTTTGAAAATACTTGGGCTTATTGTTTTCTTTCTTGTAAGCATGTCCAGCGCAGCCGCTGGGGAAACCCACAGCAAAGCCGATAGATGTTTGGTGACTCTTTATAACTATCCCGCCGAGACGCCTCAATATAATGTTTCGAAGAAAACGCTACCCCAATCGCCCTTGATTCAAGAAAAGAATAATCGGTCAAGCAAGACCAAAGAGAATGTCCATTCATGGATGAGTATTTCCCCGAAGCGCTCCGGCGAAAAATAAACTCTTATTCGGATATTCCTTCAACCCATAATCCCTTAGCGGTCGATGACACTTCGATATTCGGCGGAGGGAGTATGTTGCGCCGGCCAGTCCATTCCGTCTTCGAATCGCGCGAGGACGCTCGCGTGACGCGCAAAGCCACTCTCCAGTAAGGCGACTGAGACGATTTCCACGATCGCCGGCTCGTCAAAGCCATGCTCGCGCAACGCCTGGAATTCTCCGTCACTTAGTTGTTCGTTGAGCGTGAGCTTTCTGGCGACGCGGAATACCGCCTTTTCCGCCTCGGGCAAATCTGCATTTTCAAAGTCGTGGAGTTTTTCCACTTCATACTCGTCGAGTTCCATGCGGTGGATGAGGTCGGTTTTGTGGAAATTCACGCAACGGGGGCAGTCTGAGGCAACCGCGCAAACCATCGCAATGCGGTTGGTCAATTCACGTGAAATGTGGCCGTCCAGCACTTCGAGACGTTTTTGGAGTTCCCAGAATCCCCGTAAAACTCCCGGTACATGAGCGAAAAACCCGAATAAAGGTCCCAGCCAGCGTGGGTCTTTCAATCGGCATATTTCGTCATAAATTTGCAAAACTTCGCTATTGGCTTCATCGGGTTTTACGAGGCGAAAGGTTTCAAAACCGGATGTGCTCATTTTTTTCTCCCCGGAATGAATTGTCTGGCAGTATACAAGATTCGGTCATCATAACATTTCCATCGTTCATGACGAGCACGATTAGATAAGAAAAAACCCCCCGCCGAAGCAGGGGGTTTTTTGAGAACTCGTTGCTGCTTACATCATGCCCGACTCTTTCCAGTAGCGAGCCGCACCAGGATGTATCTTCAGCTTCTTCATGCCGCGAAGACCGGTCTTTTTGGTGACGTATTTTCCGGTCGGATGGTACTTGGTAATTTGCTTGTGATTGTCGTACAGAGCCTTGACGAGTCCGTATGCGTTAGCATTGCTCATTTTGCTGTTGGTCATCAAAGTCCACATCTGACCCCAGCTTACGACGTCTTTGTCGTAGCCGGGAATGGAGCCGGCAGCTACGACATCACGTACGATGCCCGCTTCGTTCTCGGCCAGCTTTTTGATGGTGGCCTCATCCGGCCCGAAGAAATGCAGTTTGCCGGAGAGCGTACGCGCGAGTTCCATATACACGGGTGCGGGTACGTTCGCGTTCAGGAAGAAAAAGCCCGCGTCCACCCTTTCGTCTCTGATGGCGGCTGCATTCTGGGGATTGTTGAAGAACTCTTTTTTCGCATTCACGCCGCTGTGTTTGAGCGCAAGCTGCGTAACGATGTGAATTGAACCGCCCCGACCGCCGACGACGAACCTTTTGCCGGTGAGGTCTGACCATTTTTTGATCCCGGAAGTTTTGAAAGTCGTATAGACCGTCGTCAACGGATAAAGGGCTCCGAGTGCCAGAACGTCTTGGGGTTTCTTGAATGGTTTTCTGCCCACCTGCCCCCACGAAACGGCCGGCGCCGTGGCCATGCCGATCCGGAGAGCTTGGTTTTTGTCCTTTTTTTGCAGGGTTCGGACATTTGCGGTCGAACCGCCGGTAATGGATGCAGCCACCGATATCTTTCCGCCCGAGTTATCCGTGATGACCTTACCCATCGCGGTCCCAATCTCGAAAGTGGCGCCGCCGGGCTGGGACGTTCCCAGCAATATTTTGGCCGCGTTCACCGTCGGGGCAGTGGCGATAACCAAGGCGAGGCCTGCCGCCAACGTAATCAGCCGAAGTGTAGATTTCCTCATTAGCTTCTCCTTTTTGGTAGTGAAAATTACTCCCGCGTTTCGACTTGCAAAGTCGAAACGCATGTATAAAATGCCGAACCTTGAAGTTTGACGAGTTAGCTACACTTAAGCAAAACCATGTGGTTTGGTCAAGTAGTAATATGGATTAAGAAAATTCCTGAGTCGCTGGCGAAAGAATCGGGCAATCCGTTAGAATAGTTCATAATCATAGTCTAGTCTCAAGTTGAAGGTTCCACCATGGTGGAGAAAGAAGGAGAGATATGAGTACTGAATCAGATCCCGCCCAGTCGGCTCCTCTTGTAAGGGCTCTGGTTTTTATCACCACTTGGTTGTGCGTGCTCTCGGGCTTGTATCACATTTCAGCGGTCTACCTCCGCCCATTGCCGGGAGAGATGCATCCCAACATGCACATGCTTTTGGCCTATACCATTCTTCTCATCGGCGGTGCCGGTGCAATGCCGCAGATTTATGGGGAAAAAATTCGCAAATTGAATTTTCTTCCCGTTCTGTATCTATTGTCTTTGATTCCCGCCGTCATATTCTATTATTTCGTCTATGAGATGGGGGAAGGCTGGTCTGACTGGAGTGTTTGGTGGGTTTATGCGCTACCGTTCGCCATCTGGGTGGCGATGATGGTTGTCGAGAAATCTTGGCTCGCGCTTTTTCTCTGGTTTTTGGGCTTGGTTCCTGCGCCCATACTTTTCTGGTATTGGGATTCTTTGCCCGAAAGCACGCATGAGCCCACGTTCTGGTGGCTGATAATCGCATGCTCCGCCATTCCCACGATGTGGACCTTGTTCGCGGTTTTCTTCAGGCCTGCCGAGGGGGTGAAAAAAGCGGGAGTTTTTCTCGTTGTATTTTTTGTAGCGCTTGTTCTGATCGGATGGCGGGTAGGATTATGGGCCGGGCAAAGCGATGAAGTGAGAAGCGCTTTCTATCTCTGGCCGGCGGTTGTACTCGCTTTTCCTCTTTTCTGGGCGAAAAGACGCATCAAAGAAGTATTTCAGGAATATCCCGCGCATCCTTTTCCAGCCGGGTTCACGATTGGCTTGAACGCAGGCATGCTTTTCTTTGTGGCAACCGCATGCCTGTACTTGTTCTACTACCACGAAGAGATGGTCGATCGTCCGGGCGCACCAACAATCGGCGATGCGCGCGTCGGCTTCGTCATGATCGTCGTCGCTCTGGAATTGACCAGGCGCTGTTTCGGCCCCCCGCTTCCGACATTGGCGTTGATTGCTTTGGCCTATGGGATTTGGGGCAATTTATTTGCGCCGCCCTTCGGGCATGGCGGCCATACATGGATAGAGCTTCAGGCGAAACTCTCAACCGATTTCATCGGTGGCGTGTTGGGTTTTTTGGTAGTCATCTCGGCGACCTTCATCATCATGTTTCTGATCTTGGGAGCGTTTCTTCATGAATCAGGCGCGGGCCGTTTTTTCGTGAATTTCGCCTTGGGCCTGTTTGGAAAAATGCGCGCGGGCGCTGGTCTTGCCGCCGTGGGTTCAAGCGCACTCATGGGTACGGTGTCTGGGAGCGCATCCGGGAACGTCGTAACTACTGGTACGTTCACCATTCCCCTGATGAAGCGTATCGGGCTGAGCCCGCACATTGCCGGAGCAGCGGAAGCGGCGGCCAGCAGCGGCGGACAGATCATGCCGCCTGTCATGGGGGCGGGCGCCTTCATCATGAGTGAACTCATCGAGGTGCCGTACTTCCAGATCATCGGATACGCCACCATACCAGCCATTTTGTATTTCACCATCGTGGGAATCAACATCCACTTTGCGGCCGGTGCGCTGAACATCCAGCCGTTGCCTGCTAACGAAATTCCGAGTTGGAGGGCCGAACTCAGGAACGGATGGTTCTATCTCGTGCCCCTGGCGTTCTTAGTCTACTTCCTCTTTCAAGGCAGAACGCCCGTATTCGCCGGCGTCATGTCGGTATTCATCATGGTGGGCATTTGGTTTTACAGGAACGTGACGGAATTTTTGGGCACTTTGAGGAGAGGCGACAAGACAATCGCAAATGATGTCTTCGTTTTTGTGCCTGTTACGTTTTGGGTATTCGCATTTTTCTTATTCGCGCTTCTCACGGTTTTCGAGTTGGGTTTCGGATTGCCGTTGGGGATATATGGAGAACCGACTTGGGGCCGGGTGATAAGGGCCGCTCTGTCTATGGGTGTCGTCGGATTTGTTGTGGCGAGTATTTTTGCTCGCGTGTTCTCCTGGGTGGGTGAATTCTGGCGCGAGACAGAAAGCAACTGGCTCGCCATCTTCCCCATTACATTATTGGGTTTGTGGTTGGCATTCGGCTGGTCTTCCGGCGTGGTGGGAGCCGCCCTCGTGCTGGCCCTGTTGTGCGTATGGTCCGTTTCCAGGGGCAATGGAGCGCAACCCACCACGATTATTCCTTGGCTTTTCGTGATAATCTGGGTGGGCGCTTATTATGTGCAAAAAGGGATTTATGCGCTTGTCCCCACCATAGCGAATTTCGGCGAATGGTTCGTGCCTTTCGGGTTTATTTATGACGGCCTCATCTTTTTCGGGTTGGCCGTCATCGTCCAGAGAGTCATTTTTTCATTCAGCTCGCAAGAATCCGAGACCGAAGCTCCAACTCCCAGTCTGAAACAGGTGTTGGCCGTATCCTGCAATCCGTTTACCTATCTACAAAGGGCGAATCAGACGAATGAATCGGGCCCGGCCGTGCAGGCTGCGCAAAGCGCCTCCGACTGGATTTTCAGCATTCGCAACGCTTTGCGTGTAGGGGGCAGGCAGGGAGCCGAGTTCGCCGTGACGCTGGCCACCATCGAGGTCGTCGTTCAGGTTCTCTCCATTACGGGCGTAGGCAACAAATTCGCCTTCATGATCGAGGCGCTTGCCCAGGATATTTGCGTGTTCGGCCCCGCTGCGGGCGGAGGGTGCGCGTATTATATCGGTCTCGATGGATTCTTCGTCGCATTGCTGCTGACGGCGGTATGTTGCGCGATATTGGGAATGGGCATGCCGACGACGGCGGCGTATGTTCTACTTGCCATTCTGGGTGGACCGGTGCTGGTGAAACTCGTGGGTCCTGAACTCACGCATATTTATGGAGCCGAATGGGTCAAGGATTTCGTTGCTGCAAAAGGAGACCGGGTAGCGGCCCATATGTTCATCTTCTATTTCGCGATCCTCTCCGCCATTACGCCGCCCGTGGCGATAGCCTCGCTCGTGGGAGCCAAGCTGGCCGGAGCGCCCTATTTCAAGACGTCCATGATGTCTCTTCGCTTCGCCATCGTGGGCTTCATCGTGCCGTTTTTGTTCATGTTCGACCCGGCACTGCTTACGTTCGCGCATCCGTTGCGCGTTGCGCTTTCCGCATCTATTACGCTCTTGGGCTTCATCGCTTTTTCGGCGGGAACGCAAGGCTGGCTATTCGACAGGCTCTATAAATACGAGCGAATACTCCTGTTCGCCTGCTTCATCGCGTTCATCTTGTTCGTCATTTTCTTCAGCTTCACGATGCTGGCGGCGGGCTTGGTTTGCGGCGGGATTCCGTTTGTCCGGCAAATCAAGGATTACAAGCGAAACTGATATCCGAAGATAATTCCTGTTTATTTTTAGAGGGTGTTTATGCTTTTTCATAAAGAACGCGCGATCGAATTCATGGAGAGGTTCAATCTGGATGCGCTGATAGCGACGACACGCCACAACGTCTTGTATCTCTCAAGTGTTCAGGGCTGGGCGCAATACACCTATGGCGATGCCACGACGGAGACTTTCGCACTGTTTTTCCGCGATCAGGCCTCTCCTCCAGGGCTGATAATCTCCCGTCAGGATGAAACCTATTACGCTGCGACGGGTTCGTGGATTAAGGACGTGCGGGGTTATGGCCCTCGATCAGCGCTCGATATGGCTCCCGGCGAGACAGGATCGACCGAAGAGGAGAGGAATTACATATCTCTCATCGCCGAAGACGCCCCGCGCGAGGCGAATTCTGTGGACGCCCTGCTCAGGATTTTGCGCGAGCGGGGTCTGTCGAACGGAAGAGTGGCGCTCGATAACGAGGGAATCCGCCCGGGCACGCGCGGTGCTCTGGAAGCGGCTCTGCCGGGCGTGTCCTTTCTGGATGCCTCGAATCTGTTTCGCCTGATTCGCCTCCAGAAGACCGAAGAAGAGATTGAGCGCATGCGCGCCGCGGCGGTATTGAACGAAGAGGCCGTCGTCGCTTTCCACCAGGAGATGTCCGCAGGGCGAACCGAGCGCGAAGTGGCGAGTCATTATTACCGCACCGTGGCCGCGGGAGGAGGCAAATGGAGCTGGTTCCATCTGGCGGGCGGGAGGCGTTCGGCCTCGATTTTTCCGCCCTCTGACCGAAAATTCGAGCCGGGCGACGGCTTTTTCTTCGACGCCGGCATGCGGCTGAACCACTACTGCGCGGATGTCGGTTGTTGCGGCTCGTTCGGCGAGCCGAGCGCGGAGCGCAAGGCGCAGTGGAACGCCATCCAGGCGGGATTAGAGGCCGCCTTCGGCGTGATCAGGGCGGGTGTGAAGCCGTCCGAGATTTTTCGAGCGGCGGTGGCGGCGGCGAAAAAATCGGGCCTCCCGCGCTACAACGGCGCCTTCTGCGGGCACACGATAGGCATCGAGGCGCGCGAGTTGCCCTATACGCTGAGCGAGCCCGTGAAGCTCGACGATCCGTTTTTGCCTGAAAATTCAGACATTTCCCTGCCCCCGGGCGCGGTGCTCTCGGTCGAGTTGCCCTCCGGCAAATTCGGCGAGGGCGGCGTACACGCGGAATATACCGTCCTCGTCACCGAGACGGGCATGGCGCACCTGGGCGAACCCCACCGCGAGCACGTCGTCATCGAGTGAATCGGTAAGGCGTTAAGAATCAACTGGTTGCGATGATTTCTCCAGGACGCGCCGGCGCGTGAACCGCCCCCGGTTCCACGACGGAAACGCCGGTTCACGAAATTTCCGCCATCGCCCCCGCAGCTGCCCGCAAATACGCGCATTTGCCGCCGCGCGGGCGCCTCGGGGGCCGTGGTATCCTCGCGATGTCTCTCGGGCGGGGGATTTTCGCCTCCGGGACGCCCCGCATTTGCCCGCATTTCCCCTCGAAAATTTACGGAAATTTATCGAAAAACCCCGTGAATTTATCGAATTTTATCTGAATTTATCGAATTTTTCGGAAATTCCCTTGCACCCGGACGAAGCGACCGGCGCCTTCATCATACCGGAATCCCCCGGACCCGCGCGGACGGCAAATACGGGCAAATGCGCCGCGTGAACCCGCCCGCCGTTGCCAAAACCGGGCGCCGCCCCTAGTATTCCCGCATCGTCTGAAACCGGAAACAGCTCCCTCCGCCGGGAGGGGCGAACCGACACGAGACTCAAGCGAAAGGACTCATCATGGAGGACAGGACCGGGGCGTTCCGCCTCGAAGAAGCGAGCATCGAAGACTTACACGCCGCGATTCGCGCCGGCCGCACGACGTGCGCCCAGGTGGTCGAGGCGTACCTCGCGCGCGTCCGCGCGTACAACGGCGTCGCCAGCATGCTCGTCACCGAAGACGGCGCGCCCGTTCCCGAAGCCAGGGGCACGATGCGCGGCGGCGCGCCGATCGAGTTTCCCACCGAAACGGTGAAGGCATCCGACCACCTGCCCGATCTGGAAGAGTACGCAGGCCCCCCGCTCGAGTTCGGCCGCATGGAAGCCACCGCGTCCGACCCGGAAGTCCAGCAGCAGTACGGCATGATCGTCGGAATCCCGAACGCGGGCCAGGTGAACGCCCTCGCCACCCTGAACATCAGAGGCGAGCGCTCCGTCACCTGCAAGGGCGATTTCGACAGGCATCCCGCGGAAGGCCCGCTGCCGCCGGGCGCGCCGCCCATGTGCGAGGTCTTTCGCCACTACCCCGACGCCATCGAGCGCGCGGCGGAGCTCGACGCCGAATACGGCGCGAATCCCGACTTCGAAGAAATGCCGATGTACGGCGTGACGTTCTCCTTCAAGGACCCCTTCGACACGAAGGACATGCGCTCCACCGGCGGTGGCGACGCGGCCTATGACATCGATTTTCCCGCGCGCGACCACATCCTCGTCGAGCAGCTCCGGAACAAGGGCGCCGTCATCTTCGCCAAGGCCGTGAGCACCGAATACAACGGGCGCGCAGGGGATCCGGGCGGGCGGCACGCGCCCGAGAAGGTGCTGCCCTCCGTCCTGGGCTACCAGCGCAGCACGTGGGGCGGGAACCCGTCCAACCCCTACGACACCACGCGTGCGGCCTCTCTGGGTTCGAGTTCGGGCTCCGCCCTCTCGGTGAGCACGAACATGGTGATGGCGAGCCTGGGCGAGGAGACGAGGGCGTCGTGCCGGGGGCCTTCGAACCACAACGCCGTCGCGCTCATCCTGCCGCACAAGGCGATGCTCGGCTTCGACGGCGGCGCCATCGGGGCGGACATCTACTGCGACAGGAGCGGCGTCATCACGAAATCACTTGCCGATTGCGCCAGGGTGCTCGACGCGCTCAAGGACCCGGTGAATGGCTATTACGACCCGCGCGACCCTTTCACGACGGTGCCGCGCTCCTCCGTTCTGGATACGCCCTACGCGTCGCACATACGGACGAGCGGGGAGGCGGGCGCGCTCGAGGGCGTGCGTATCGGCGTCATCCGCGAGTCGATGGTCTATCCGAGGGGTTCGAAATCCGAAGAGCCCATCGTGAACGCGGCGGCGAGGGAGATAAAGGAAGTCCTGGGCGAAAAACTCGGCGCGAAGCTGCTGGAATCCACCGACCCGCTCTGGGCGGGCGACCCCGAGGTCGAGACAATGAAGACGGATTTCCGCCGCGCGCTCGCGAGGCTCATCCCCGTCTTCATGCCGGACATCATGTTCCGGCTCACGCCCGAGGGCGGGCCGCTCTTCACCGAATTCGCAGAGGCCATCGTCCCCACCGAGTTCGCGCCGGGCGTCGTCTTCGGTTCGGGCGACATGCAGCCCATCGACTACATGCTCGCCATGGGCGAGGGCAGGATCGAGCAGCCGATAAACCTCGACCTCGCCACCGTGCAGCAGCAGGAACTCGCCATGACGTTCCGCTACCACATCCACCAGTACCTCTCGCGCCGGGCGGAGGACTGGAAAGAGCGCGGCTTCGCAGAGACCATCACGGGCTTCCCCGAGCTCAACGCGCGCTCGAAGTTCTGGGGCGACGACCACCGCGCCGCCTTCAGGAACTGGGAGGAGGTCTCGGACCCGCGCAACCCCCACGGGCACAGGCAGGGGGTGAACGAGCGCATCATGCTGCGCGAGCTTCTGCGCCGCGTGGACATGATGGTCATCCTGGAGAACGACCTCGACGCCCTCGTGCGCCTGCACACGCCGTTCCCGCCGGCCATCATCGGCGGCGCTGTCCAGCCCGGCCTCCTGCTGAACTCACGGCCCGAATCCCAGAGCGGGCCGAACGCGGGGCTGACGGAAGTGCTCGTGCCGGCGGGCTACGTGCGCACGACGTACGATCCGGTATTCGAGCTGAGCGAGGACGGCACGCGGTTCGTCTCCGCCCACAACGATCAGGCCACCACCATCCCCGAGCCCGGCCTGCCGTTTTCCCTCGTCTTCCGCGCCGAGCCCGGCAGGGAGGACGCCCTGCTCCAGATCGCCTCGACGTATGAGGCGGCTTCGAAGCGCCGCATCCCCCCGCCCGATTTCGGGCCGCTGTAGGGGGTGGCCGAAATTAAAGATGCCTGTACGGCGCGTCTCGGTTGGGGGGCTTGAATAGTGAGTATTACAAGGTTTCGTAGGGGCGGACCTGCGTGTCCGCCCAGATTGCTTGATCATCTTGAAGGGCGGCACAAATCCCTGTTTCTGAGCAGCCGCTTTTTGCTAACCGTGAATTTGTCGCTAAATCGTGTCAGATAGAGCTTTCCTTCTGGTCTATCAATCAAATTCTTGTTCTTGAAGTCCTTTTCTAATTTCCTATCATCCACATACAACAAACGCGCACCGCTCACTTGCGCCAACGCTAGAACATGTGGATCATTCGACCAGTATCCGCCTTCATTTACAAGTTTTTCTGTTCTTTGATTAACGACAATATCGTCCACTTCACTAAGCCGACCCGCCAGACTCGCCTGTCGCGCCCATTCTAGGAATAATTTCTTTTCACATAGTTCCGCTTTGAGTTTGCCACCAATTACCAAACGTCCCTTGCCTTTATTGATCCAGTTAAAAAACCCCTCGCTTGCTTCTGAGCGCTGGGCTTTGGGTATAAACACTTCATCACGGACGCTCGCATCAAGAATTGCACACACAGTATTTAAAGACCTAAAGACTTACTTGTTTCTTCCATGAAGAATTTTCTGTAGGTATCCGGCGCGCCTAAGACGTTGCCTTCTTCGTCAAAACCAAGTGAATGAATGCGGACGTCCAAGTCGTCGCGCTCGAAGAACAGAATAGAAACGTCATCGGGCTTCAGGTCCGAGGCACCATCGCGCAAGTCCATCCGCACCCTGTCGAGAAGATAGTCGCTGTGCGTTTCGACGATCAATTGTCGGTCCGGGTCAGCGACCCGGCAGAACAAACTACCCAGAGCCGCCTGGGCACTGGGGTGTAGGTGCACCTCTGGCTGTTGCAGAAGGAACATAGGTGATGTCTCTTCTTGCAGTAATTTATATATGACGGGTAGTACTTGGCTGACGCCATAGCCCACGTCGATCAGGTTGCGTCGGGGGCCTTTTGGACTTCTTTCTTTGCCACCGGATTTTCTCACTTGTACCTGAAAGGGTTCGCTGTCCCTTTTCCCGAGATGTCGGATGTGTATTTCATCGAACAAGCCTGCATCTTTTCCGAAGTCTTCGAGCGCTTTTTTCAGCCTGTTCCATTTCAGCCGATCCCATCTTTTTTGATCAGGATGGGACAAACTAGCTAGATACATGGGAAGATCGTCACCTTCAGGATCCTCGGGTTTTTGGCGTGAAGGATCATAGGTTCTGCGGGGCTTGGAGCGAACGGGAGCGCTTGCGTAGGGCCTTCCTGAAGCACCACGAAAGCCTACTTCACGAAATACTTCTCCTAGCTCCTCAATTCGTTTTAGATCGTCATTTGCAGGTTTCTTGGGATCAGATTTTGTTATCGGTTCTGCTCGACTTTTCAAATCCTCTTGGTTTCGAAAAGTCCAGTCATACCAGAAGAAAAAAGATAAGCGATCATGTATAAAACTAGGTCCGATTTGGGGAGAATTGGTAATCCATCCGCCCTCTTGTGTCCCGAAACTTATCTCCTGAGACTGGTCTGCATAACGAACCTCGAACCAAACATCTTCACGTAAAAACTTTATTTTCCGAAGAACTGGCGCGCTCCCATCCTTTCCAAAGGTCATATTGAAGCTATAGGATTGCGCTTCGTCGCCGTTGCTCCGTCTGCTACCGTCAATATTGAAGCCTGCTTCGAAGCTATGGGCCCGGCCCCCTCTTCCACCCCGGTGGTGAGCTATCTCGTCGAAACTCCCCAGATCGTAGGGTTCCTCCTTGAAATCAGGGATTCGTTCCCGATAACAAACATCCCAAAGCGCGCGGATCATGGCCATGAAGGAAGTCTTGCCTGTGCTGTTCTCGCCCACGAGGAGGGTGAGCGGCGCCAGGCGGGCGGTCTGTTCCTCTCTGAAGCAGCGAAAATTCTTGAGGGTGATGCTGTTCACGGCAGTCTCTTCCTTTGCGGCTCATGGTTGTTCATCCCCGGAAGCATAGCATTGAAAGGTCGTTTTTTCACGCCACCGCTTCGGCTCGATGCGGTCGACAAGTCCAACTCCCTTACCACCATCATCGGAGGCGCTGTCCAGCCCGGCCTCCTGCTGAACTCACGGCCCGAATCCCAGAGCGGGCCGAACGCGGGGCTGACGGAAGTGCTCGTGCCGGCGGGCTACGTGCGCACGACGTACGATCCGGTATTCGAGCTGAGCGAGGACGGCACGCGGTTCGTCTCCGCCCACAACGATCAGGCCACCACCATCCCCGAGCCCGGCCTGCCGTTTTCCCTCGTCTTCCGCGCCGAACCCGGCAGGGAGGACGCCCTGCTCAAGATCGCCTCGACCTACGAGGCGGCTTCGAAGCGCCGCATCCCCCCGCCCGATTTCGGGCCGCTGTAGGGGTATGGGGGGAGGACACACAGGTCCTCCCCTACAAGTACCATCGCGTCTTGCGTAGCCGGACAGGCGCAGGGCTATGCCTCGTTTCGAACGCGGCATCTCGTAGGGGCGGACCGATGTGTCCGCCCTCCTCATCGGCTCGAAACCAACCCCCCCTACCCCCCCTTGACAGGGGGGCAAGAAAAGGCAAAGCCCTCCCCGCCCGGCAGGGGCGCATCGCTTTTTTATACCCCCCTGTCAAGGGATTGTTGAAAAACCCCCAGGAAGTGATTTTGGGTTGCGCGCACGCTTTTGAATTTCACTCCCCCCTTGAGGGGGAGTCAACGAGGCAAGGGCGAAGCCCGCAGGCGAGTTGGTGGGGGGACATGCCACAGATAAAGCTCCCCCCACCGAATCGGCCTTCGCACAAATCGCTCGGCCTCTTCGTCTGGCTTTCCCCTCGGGAAGCCAGACCCTCAAGGGGGGAG
>WTGD01000373.1 GCA_011523725.1 Nitrospinota bacterium | reverse complement strand
GTGATGTGCCCTATTCTTTCCCCCAGGAATTTCCCGGCCAAAACCGTATCCACGCGATTCAGGAAAATCGCGCCGTTTTCCTTGAACAACGCTTTTCTCTCCAGACACAGTGTTCTCTGGAGGGGGCCGTTGACGGGGGTGAGTCCGTTTTTACCGTGATGATAGAAAAACGAAAGATCCTCGGTGATGGATATCACGGAATCGACGTCGAAAATCGTCATGGTGTCCACAGCTTTGTCGATGTGCCTGCCCCTGCGAAAAGGGGTGTTGATGCAGCATACGCAAACGGCGTCGGGGACATATCCCCGCTCCTCCAACGTCCTCAATACATGCAGCGCCGTATCCTCCATCTTGGCGGTCGATTTCGCCAGCGCTTGGGGCATGAGAATTGCGTCCACTCCCTCCAAACGCTGCGCGTAAGCCAATACCTCTTCATCGTTCGAGGAGACGACTACCCTGTCGACGCAGCGCGCTTCCTGGATTTGCTCCAGGGTTCGCTCCAGCAGTGATTTTCCCATGAGTTGTGTGAAAGGATTTCCGGGCGTGAATCCTGCTTCCACGGCGACGGGAACGAGCGCCAACACTTTCGGTTTGCGGGAGAGGTTCATCTCCTCCACCACCCGCCTTTTGATTTTGCGGCGCGTCTCCATGAGCAGTCCCCGGGACTTCGATAAGCTCTCGCCGTGTTGTCGATAGTAAAACAAAGGCAAATTCACGTTATATGGGTGGTGCCGCTCGATGAATTTCAGCCACATGCCGTAGCCATCCTGGCAATCGAACTCCTCGAAATAACCGCCTATTCCCAGCAGAACTTCCTTGCGAATCATGGTGCACGCGCCATGCGCCGGAAGATCGAGCAAATCCACCTCTCCGCCTATTTTCTGGCGACGAACGATCTCGGTGATATCCCCATCCTCGTCCACGTGATAATAATCCGGATACACCAGACCCACGTCGGGCTTCGTGTCCAGGACATGGGAGAGAACCAATAGAATGTTCTCATCCAGAAAATCATCCGCATCCAGCCGCATGAGGTATTCGCCCCTAGCGATGCGCAAGGCGATGTTGTTCGTGAAATTCAGGCCCTTGTTTTCTTGCTCGAGAATGCGAATTCTGGGATGCGTTCCATAGGGCGCGAGTATTTCCGAAGTGTCGTCGGTCGAGCCGTCGTCAATGACGATCAACTCCCAGTCCTCCATGGTCTGTTTCAACACGCTCCGTATCGCGGCGTCGAGAAAACGGCCGTAATTGTGGGCGGGAATGTATACCGTGACTTTAGGCATGACGAATCAACCCTATTGACATGAATCCCGCCTTCACGATCACTCCACCATGTCCATCGAGATAGCCTGATCCGCCTGGATGTTCGTTTTCGCTCGTTTGCCGATCAACGCATCCATCATCCAGCCCGGAAGTCCCTCGGCGGGACGCTTCATTCCCAACATCGAGGATTCAATGGTCTCTCCGCGCCGAATGTCCTGTTCAGCGACGATGCTGCGTCGCGCGCTGTTTCGCGCGGAGTTTTCCGCTTCGGCAACTCCGAGCTCGCCGTCGCCCAAAACGCTTTCGGCAAGACGAACATTTTGCACCATTTTCTTCAAATCTTCCGGGTTCATCGAAAAGAAATGTCCCGAACCTCTCAGACTCCGGTCCAGGGTGTAGTGTTTCTCGATGACCTTCGCTCCAAGCGCCACGCCAACAGCAGGGATGACCATGTTTGCATCCGGCTCCGTATGGTCGGACAAGCCGACGATGATGCCGGGATACCGTTCCTTCAAAGCGCGGATACGCAGAAAGTTCGCGTCCTCGTTCGCCGCCGGATAACTCAAGGTGCAGGCCATGAGGATGAGTTGATGGTTGCCCGCTGAAAAAATGGTGGCGACCGCACACTCGATCTCCTCCATTGTCGAACCGCCGGTCGAAAGAATAACGGGTTTGCCGAAACCGGCCACGCGCCTGAGCAGCCGACTGTCAGGGAGATCGCACGAGGCGATTTTGAAAAGCGGCGCGCCCAAATCGTTCAACATCTCGGCGCTTTGGACGTCGAAGGGCGTGGAGAACGTGATGACGCCCTTCTCGCGGCCATGTGTGAAAAGCGCTTCATATTCGGGCGCGCCGAAGCGATCGAGTTTCCGGTAATACTCGATTTGCGGAATCCGCTTTCCCCGCCAGTAGGTCATCGCTCCTTTGCGCGTCAGGCGCTCCGCCTTGTAGGTCTGGAACTTGATCGCATCCGCCCGGGCATCGGCGGCGAGGTCGATCATCTTCTTGGCAAAACCCAAATCACACATGTGGTTACAGGCGGCCTCGGCGATCAGAAAAGCGGGATGTCCCACGCCTATCATTTTGCCGTCGACTGCGATTTCCTTCGAGTATGGACTCGCCTCGTGCGCGGCCATGGCGAAGTCGAATGCCGTGTGGATGTTGACGCAATCATCCTGAACGACCGAGGAGTGTAAAGGCGGGTCTGCCGCTAAGGCTTTCACACTCATGATGCGAAGCGCCCCGTTTCGCTTGCCGCGACGGTCCACCGTACACAAATCATCAATTCGCCGGGATTCGACATATCTTAAGAGAGCGTCTAAATCACTGTTTCTGTTCGGATGATCGGGCTGAACCCCGATGAGAAAAGAAATGTTCTCAAGGCCCAATTCCCTCGCGACATCCCGGTAGACTTTGATGAGTGGTGCTTCACCGCTCAACTCCGGGTTACGGAAATGAACCATCGCGCCGTTTCGTCTGGCGATTTCGGCGACCTCTTCGGAATCGGTGGATACGACAATTTTATCCACGCTCCTGAATCCGCCAGCGTAGCGAATCGCATGCGTTACCAAAGGCAATTCGTCGATTTCCAGCAAATTCTTGCCCGCCAGGCGATTCGAATGCCGCTTGGCGGGTATGACGGCGACGATCAACTCTCCCCTCCCCCTTTTTTCATGCGTGAAATGACGGGCATGATCTGTCCCGCCCGTCGAAGCACGATGACTTTCGAATCCGGTCCCGTAGAGTCCAAGGCGCTATCGACCGCCGCCCCTATCGACCCGGCCCAGCCGAACCCCATTCGTTCCGCC
>WTGD01000262.1 GCA_011523725.1 Nitrospinota bacterium | reverse complement strand
GGCAGTCGACCGCAGGGAAGCCGTTCGCTCCATCGAGGTGGATGAGATAGGCGCCATCAACTACTACATCGAAGAAGATCGGCTCGCCTTGCGGCGCACCGAACTGGATTATGGGAAGAGGAGTGCGGAGTATCGCGCCGAGGAGGAGAAATTCGAACGCCGGACGAAGGAGAGGCGGGCCGGATTCGCGGTGCTCAAGAAAAGAATCGCCGCTATCAACCAAGAGGATGAGAAATTCAAGATCGCCCTCAGCGAGGTCGGCGGCCGCGAGAAACACTTGCGGCTCTCCGATATCGTCCGCATCTACCCGGCCAACAACCTTTCGTTCTTTGGGAAGATTGGCGTCTATTTCTCCCGGTGGGGCGAGTTCCTGACCGACGACCCGCGCGAGGCGAATACCGAGGGCGGCGTCTTGCCGGCGATTTTCGGCACCGTCCTGATGACGCTGCTCATGGTCGTTTTCGTCGCCCCGTTCGGCGTGGTCACGGCCCTTTATCTGCGTGAATACGCCAAGCAGGGGACTCTGGTTTCCATCGTGCGCATCTGCGTGAACAACCTCGCGGGCGTCCCCTCCATCGTCTACGGCGTGTTCGGCCTCGGATTTTTCGCCTACACCATAGGAATCAGAATCGACCAGTTGTTCTACCCGGAGAAACTCCCCAACCCGACGTTCGGAACGGGCGGCCTTTTGTGGGCGTCCCTGACGCTGGCGCTCCTCACCGTTCCCGTGGTGATCGTGGCGACCGAGGAGGCGCTCGCCGCCGTTCCCCGCTCCATGCGGGAGGGCTCTCTCGCCTGCGGCGCCTCGAAATGGCAGACCATCCGGAACATCGTCCTGCCACAGGCCATGCCGGGCATCATGACCGGCCTCATCCTGGCGATGGCGCGCGGCGCGGGCGAGGTGGCGCCCCTCATGCTGGTGGGGGTGGTGAAGCTCGCGCCCGAGCTTCCCTTCGATACCTTCTTCCCGTTCCTGCACCCGGAGAGGAGCTTCATGCACCTGGGCTTCCACATCTACGACGTGGGATTCCAGTCGCGGAACTCTGAAGCCGGAAAGCCGATGGTTTTCGTCACGACGCTTCTACTGATTACGATCATCGCTCTCATGAACGCTATCGCTATCATGGTTCGCAACCGCCTTCGCCGGAAGTTCGTGGAAGGCCAATTTTAGTGGAGACGTATTGAAATGGTGTCCAATGCGGCAGTGGCCGAGCAGGAAGCCGAATTCGAAGCGACGGCGTACCACCCCGTCGAAAGCGAACTCGGCAGTGTGATCGACATCGAAAAGTTCAGCTTCTGGTATGGTGAGAAACAGGCCCTGTTCAACAACACGCTCAAGATACAAAAAGAACTCGTCACCGCCCTGATCGGCCCTTCGGGATGCGGGAAATCCACGCTCCTTCGTTCGTTCAACCGCATGAACGACCTGATCGACGGCATCCGCCGGGACGGGATCATCGCGATCGAGGGAACCGATATCCACAACCCGCGCGTGGAAGTCATCGAGCTTCGCAAACGCCTCGGCATGGTGTTCCAGAAGCCCAATCCCTTCCCGATGTCGATATTCGAAAACGTGGTCTACCCACTGCGGGTGGACGGAATACGCGACAAACGCTTGCTGGAAGAAACATGCGAACGCACCCTTCGTGACGCCGCGCTCTGGGATGAGGTGTCCGACCGCCTCCAGGACAACGCGCTCGGCCTATCCGGCGGGCAGCAGCAGCGCCTGTGCATCGCCCGCGCGATTGCGTCGGAACCCGAGATCATCCTGATGGACGAGCCATGTTCGGCGCTCGACCCGATTGCCACGGCCCGCATCGAGGATCTGATCGCGCAGCTCAAGGAGCATTTCTCCATCGTCATCGTGACGCACAACATGCAGCAGGCCGCCCGCGTATCGGACAACACGGCCTTTATGTTCCTGGGCCGTTTGATTGAGTATGGGGAAACGAAGAAGATATTCATGAACCCCATGAATGTTCGCACATCCGATTACATCACCGGCCGGTTCGGATAGGCCGCCGCAGGAGATTCGGCATGGCACTCACGAGCGGAAAAGCGCACACCAGTTCAGAATTCGAGAACGAACTCCAGGAACTTCGCCGCCTGATTCTGGAATTGGGCGCCAAGGTAGAGGCGATGATGGCGAAGAGCATCGAAAGCCTCACAAAGCGGGACTCCGATATTGCTCAGACCGTCATCGAAAGCGATCAGGAAGTCAACCAGCTCGAAGTCGACGTGAACGAGCTTTGCCTGCAGATGATGGCGCTCAGGCAGCCGACGTCGGTGGACCTGCGCTTCATCACGACGGGTCTTAAAATCGCCTCCGACCTCGAGCGGGTGGGCGACCTGGCCGTCAACGTCTGCGAGCGCGCGCTGGAACTGAACGAGGAGCCTCCGCTCAAGCCCTATATCGAACTGCCGCGAATGGCAAGCGCTTCGAGCCAGATGCTGCGCGAAAGCCTCGACAGCTTCATCAAGGAAGACGTCGTCCTGGCGCGTAAGGTCATGGCGAGCGACGACGAGGTGGACGACATGAACGAGGAGTTGTTCCGCGAGCTGCTGACCTACATGCTGGACAATCCGCGCAACATCAGCCGCGCGACCCGCCTGACGTTCATCTCGAAATACTTCGAGAGAATCGCCGATCATGCGACGAACATCGCAGAGGCCGTTCTCTTCATGGTGGAAGGCCGGAACCCGAGACGCGAACTCGTGTAGTTCCTTTCATCACCGTGCAGCCGCATCCCCGGTCCTGCGTGGTTCGTGTTTACTTCCTGTCTGTCTTTTCGCTCAACCTGCGATTCCCAACCTCGATTTCAGGAGTTCGTAGTTCGAAGGGTCCATTTCCAGCTCCTTGCGGTTGATGGCTCGGGCGAGTTCGCTCACGGCATCGTTGTAGGGAGTGGGGATCCCGAGTTCCTTTCCCTTTCGCGAAACGAGGCCGTTGATGAATTCGATTTCGTTCTTGCGGCCCTTGATGTGATCGTGAATGGGCGCCGTGCGCGCCCGGGGGCCGGTGTGGCCCGTCATGGTCGTCAGAGCGTTCAGCAGCACCTTGTCCTCATCGCCCGCGAAATCATCCGCGCTCAGACCGAAGACGGGCTCGATGTTGATTCCCATCGCCGTGCCCACCGCCACGGTCTCCTTGCCGAGACTCACCGCAATGTCGAAGATACCGGGAAGTTTCGCGACTTCTCTGTTGTGGAGGCCGATGAGTCCCCAAGGGCCCATGCTCATCGAGTTGACGACGAGTTTCGTCCATTTCGTGCCCCGGATGTTGGTGGAGATGTCCACCTTAGCGACGTGGCTCAGGATTCTCTGGATTTCCTCCAGACGCGGGGTGAGGGAGCCGTCCAGTTCGCCCACGGCGAACCAGGTGCCGGTGCGCGGCGTATTGCGCTGAACGAAACCCGGGGTGAAGATTTCTCCCGATAGTTCGATGCAGCAGCCCACCACGCGCTCTGTGCCGAGAATGGAAGTCGTTATCTCCTCCTCGTTCATGCTGTTCTGAAGTCCCACTAGCACGCCGTCGGGCTTTAGGTGCGGAGCCATGAGTTCAGCCATCCAGCTCGTATCGAAAGATTTCACCGCCAGGAGAATGAGGTCGAATTCAGGTTTCACGGAGGCCAACTCGCAGACATGAAGCGCCTTGACGCGAACCTTCAAATCGAGGTCCGGCATCTGGACGTGAAGCCCGTCTTTTTTCATCGCCTCCACGTGCGCAGGCCACTGGTCCACGATGGTGACGTCGTAGCCCGCATCGGTGAGGTCTGCGGCGGCGCTGCTGCCAATGGCTCCGGTTCCGAACACCGCGATTTTATCGAACATCTCTTGCCCTCCCGGGAGTTCTCATTCGCTGACGATTCCCGAATGAAACCATATGTAGCACGCATCTCGGTGGTTTCACGACCCCTGCGGATTCGGTTCATTCAGCGTATGCCGCATGGAGGTGTTTTGAGGGGTCCTCCCGGCTATTGGTTGACACGCAGATAGCAATCACTAATCATGGAAAGCATCTTGAAAAGAGAATAACCGTGCGCGGTGTTTTAATCTCAACGCTGGAAGGCGGGCGATTTTTGGACTCTGCAGAGGGGAGTTGCCTCATTTTTTCGAGTCGGCAATCGGAAAGGGGTCGGTGCATTTACAGTCTCGCAGGCTGCCGCATCGGGTGAAGCAGGAGAATAACCATATGAAATTCTGAGCAAATCAACCATCGACTGGAGACCGCATATAGGAGGATTGAAGATGAAGAAAATGTTCTTGATTTTCGGAATGGCTGTTCTCATGTCGCTGAGCGTGATGTCTGGAGACGCGCTTTCGGCCAAGAAAGATCAGCTTCTCATCGGGATGCCCGGAGACCCGACGACGTTCGACCCCCACATCCGGCTCGGACTCCCTATGCTGCAGTCCTGGCCGCTCGTGTTCGACAACATTCTCTCGCGCGACATCAAGGGGAAAATCATCCCCGCCCTGGCGACGTCGTGGAGTTACGTCTCTCCTACAGTACTGGAACTCAAACTCCGCAAGGGCGTGAAATTCCATAACGGGGAGCCGGTCGACGCGAATGCCGTGAAGTACAGTCTCGACCGACTGTTCGATAAGAAGGTCAAAAGCCGTATCCGCAATTTCTACCGGAGCGTCAAAAAAGTCGAGGTGGTCGATTCGCACACCGTGCGCATCCACACCAAGCATCCCGACCGCTATCTCCTATCACCGCTTGCGGATTTCAGCGCGGTGGTCCCGCCGAAGTATTACGCGAGCAACAAACTCAAACATCTTGCGCGCAACCCGGTCGGCAGCGGCCCCTACCGCCTCACGAAATGGCGCAAGGGTTCCGAGATGGTGTTCGAAGCCGTCGCGGGCTACTGGGACAAATCCCGCCAGCGCGTGAAGAAGGTGATCGTCAAGGTCATTCCCGAGCCGACGACTCGCGTTTCCGCACTCGTCTCGGGCGCGGTCGACATGATCAAGGACATTCCGCCCCAGACGGTTCCGATGGCGAAATCGAACCCCAACGTCGACGTGGTCGCAGGCCCCGGCCCCAAGGCATGCTCGCTCATCATGGTTCTCAAGGATGGCGCCCCGTGGTCCGACGTGCGCGTGCGACAGGCGGTGAACTACGCCATCGACAAGGACAGCATCATCAAAAACGTGCTTCAGGGACACGCGACGGCGTCCATGGGGACCGTCGTCGGCCCGAACAGTTTCGGCCACAATCCGGCCCTCAAGCCCTACCCCTACGACGTGGCCAAGGCGAAGAGCCTTATGAAAGCGGCCGGATTCGAGAAGGGCTTCACCGTTCCGCTGGTCGTTCCCCTGGGACGTTATCTTAAGGGCGTGCAGGGAGCCGAAGCCATCGCGGGCCAACTCAAGAAGATCAACATCAACGTCAAGGTGAAACCGCTCGAATACGGCGCCTGGCGCAGGAACAGTCGCTCGAAATGGAAGAAGGGCTACAAACCCTACTGGAACTACGCCTGCCGCAACGATCTCGCGCTTCACGCGGCCTGGATGTACTCGGGCCTTCTCTACAGCAAATCGACGCACGGCGGCGTAAGGAGCGAGAAGCTCGACAAGATGATCGTGGGCGCCCGCTCCGAGCCGGATGAAGCCAAACAGGCTGCGAAATACCGCGCACTTGCTGCATACATCAGGGAGCAGGCTTTTCTCGGCTTTTTGTATCACCTCGATGAGATTTCCGGGAAGAAGAAAGCTGTCGACTGGAAGATGCGTTCCACGGGCCTCGTGATCGCAACCGACGCAGGCTGGAAATAAAAGGCGATTCCGCGTCTTCTCCCGGGCTCCGTTCAGTGAATCCGGGAGAGGGCGGCGCCTGATACCCGAATGCGCGACCTCGGGCGGGCGTAAGGAACAGGGTTCTGGTTTCGCCTTGCAACGGGGGGCGCAATGACGGGATTTATCGTTCGGCGGATGTTTCAGGCCATCGTTCTCATGAAGTTCGTCCTGATTTTCGTGTTCCTGCTGTTGCACCTCTCGGGCGATCCGGCCCGGATCATGCTTCCCGACGACGCCACCGAAGAAGACATCGCCGAACTCAGAAACGAGATGGGTCTCGACAAGCCGTTGTTGACGCAGTACCTCATTTTTTTCCGCAACGTCTTGCGCGGGAATTTCGGCGAATCCTTCGAGCACGGAGAATCCGCGCTCAAGGTCGTGCTCGAACACCTGCCCGCCACCATCGAGCTCGCTTCGGCCGCGTTCATCATGTCCGTCATCATCGGGCTTCCGTTCGGGTGCATCGCCGCGCTCAAGGAGAACACCGTCTACGACAAGGGCCTGATGTTCGGCGCCGTGCTCGGCCAGGCGGTTCCCGATTTCTGGCTGGGGCTGATGATGATCCTGTTGTTTTCCGTGAAGCTGGGGTGGCTCCCGCCGTTCGGCTACGGGGAGCCGGTTCACTTCATCATGCCGACCATCGCCGCCGGCGTCTTTCACACGGCCCGCCTCGCGCGGCTGATGCGCTCCGAGATGCTGGAAGTGCTGCGCCAGGATTACATTCTCACGGCGTATTCCAAGGGACTGGCCGAGAAGGTCGTGCTGTTCCAGCACGCGCTCAAGAACTCCGCCATCCCCATCGTCACCATACTCGGCCTTGACCTCGCCCTCACGCTGGGGGGAACCGTGATTACCGAAACCGTGTTCGCATGGCCCGGCGTGGGGCGGCTCACGGTTGCCGCCATCCACCACCGCGACTACCCCATCGTCCAGGCGGCGGTTTTCCTTCTCGCCCTGGGCTTCGTCGTCATCAATCTGCTGGTGGACATCATCTATACCTACCTCGATCCCAGGATTCAGTACCGATGAGACATGAAGGCGATGAAGTTCTCATGACGGTCGAGGAGTTCCAGCACTTCGACGAGACTCCCTGGTGGCGGCGGCTTGCGCGCTCGCTCCTCGCCACGAAGTCGGCGATGGCGGGCGCCGTGATATTGCTCATCGTGCTGATCGCGGCACTTCTGGCTCCGGCGCTTGCGCCATTGGACCCCACGGCGCAATCCCTCACCCGGGTGATGAAGCCGCCCATGTGGGAGGGGGAGGGACATATCTTCTACCTGGGCACCGACCACTTGGGGCGCGACCTCCTGAGCCGGTTGATATACGGGGCGCGGGTGTCGCTCATCGTGGGACTCTCCGCGACGCTCATGGCGGGGAGCATCGGCCTCATCCTCGGCATGGTAGCGGGCTACTTCGGCGGGCGGGTGGACTATCTGCTCATGCGGCTGGTGGATTTCGTCCTCTCGTTTCCCTTCATTCTGCTGGCTCTGGCCACCATCGCCATTCTGGGGCCGAGCCTTTGGCTGATCGTCGCCTTGATCTCGTTTCGCCAGTGGACGGTATACGCGCGCGTGGTGCGCGGCAACGTTCTCTCGATTCGCGAACAGGAGTTCGTCATCGCCTCGCGCGCCGTCGGGGGGAGCGATTTGCGCCTCATCTTCCGCCACGTTCTGCCCAACGTGCTGGCGCCCGTCATCATCATCGGCTCGCTCTACCTGGGGCGGCTGATCGTCATCGAGGCGGGCCTGAGTTTCCTGGGGCTGGGCGTCCCGCCGCCCACGCCCACCTGGGGCGGGCTCCTGGCCGAAGGTCGTTCTTATCTATATGTCTCGTGGTGGATCGTCACGTTTCCGGGACTCGCCATCACCCTCACCGTGCTGGGAGCCAACCTCGTGGGTGACTGGCTGAGAGACGTCTTGGACCCGCGTCTGAGGACGCGCTAGCGAATACCCGTTCTAATTCAGGAGAAAAGAAATGGCTGAAGACATCATGGAAAACTACGTCGACAAGAACCCCGACGTTCAGGAGCGGTTCCGGAAAGCGGGCGAGATTCGCCGCGCGATGGGAATCTACGGTGAAGGGGGGCAGACCACGAGCGATTTTTTGCAGATATCTCCGGCGCATACGCAGACCATCATGGAGTATTGCTTCGGGATGGTGTGGGGGCAATCGGAGAGGCTCGATCTCAAGACCCGCGAAATTATCGTGCTCGCCACCATGGTGGCGCAGGACCTGCCCGGTGAACTGGAGTGGCACGTGCGCTCGGCTCTCAATCTGGGCCTCACGCAGGAAGAGATCATCGAGGCGATCGTGCAATGCTCGCCCTACGTCGGGTTGCCGAAGACGAACCACGCGCTCAGAGCGGCGAAGCGGGCTTTCGATGCGGTCGAGGGGAAAGAGCCGAGCGATCTGGGACACTAGGGAGCCGCCGCTTTATGGGTAAAACCGCCAGAGAATCATCGGCGCGAGTGAAGTCTCGGGTGACTTAAACTCACTTTCGGCGGCAGGGTCATTTCCTCTTGAGAAGCTGCGGCCATTTCTGATCGGCCGATTTGATGTAGCCGGGGATGTCCTGCTCCCAGGTCCGCTGAACGCCCAGGCTGAAGTTCAGGTAGAGCTTGCCGTCCACGATTTTCCAGGCTTCGGGGACGATGCTCGCAATGTAGCCCTGGCTCACGGCGTATGCGCAGTAGCCGCCATACTGAGGGGCGTACTTTGCCGGGTCGGCGCGGAACAGATCGCGGTTTCGCTCGCTCGCGAAATACCATGTCGCCCCCATCCACTTGTGGGAGAAGGCCTTTTTCCCCTCGACGGGTTTTTTCTCGGTGAAGTAAGCCACCGGGTCGTATCCCCGGATGGCGCCGCCCAGCAACGTGGAATAGACGGGTGTGATGGCTTCCGCCGAGATTGGCAGAGCGAGTAAGAAGGCGATGAGCGAGATGGCGGCGCATGCCTTTATTTTTTGCAAGCTCCGGGGCGTTCGATTCGTTATTCGCATCGATTCAATCATCCTCTGAAAAAACGGCGGCGGCGTTTCCGGTCAGCCCGTTACGCCTGTTACGCATTATACCCCAAAGTCATGTAGATGCGCGTCGAGATGTAGTGAAAAGACCCCTCAGAGATCGTAAAACTCAGGCAGGGTTAAATAGCCCTCGCGCGGCAGTTCAACTATGAGCGGAAGGCCCAGCCTCAGCTTCAGCCTCTGGACGGTCCGCAAGTGCGCGAGCACGTTCCAGTAGACGTGGCGCAGGACCGCGCCGATTTCCAGGTGAAAAAGGCCGGGGCGCGCTTCGTCTTCCGAGAAACCGGAAGGATGCAGGCGGATGGACATTCTGTGGTAGTCGACGGGCTTGTGGGGGTCTCCCGGGCGGGTGGCATCCGGGTCCGTGTAGTAGGTGAACGTCAAGGAGCGCAGCCTCTCCTCGTTTTCACGGTCGATAATCTCGCAGCAAAGCGCGGCCCAGGGACGCATGAAGTCGATCAGGGCGGCGCGATCACCTGCCGCTTCGGGCGGGACGTGGCGGATTCCGCCGGCGATGAGATCGGCGATGAGGCCTGCGGTATCGGGAAACGAATAGCCTTCGCGGCTGAGCATCTCGCCCGCCCGGAGATAGAGCCACACGGGCGTCAAGAGGGCGATGTGGCGGATTTGTAAATCCATCGACCAGCGCGCCCATGGCGGCTCCTCGTTCGCGTAGCACATCTGCTCGTGCGTCAGCCCGTCCACTTCCGCATAGACGAGGTCCGGGTAGTTTTCGAGGGCTACCTTGAGTTCGCTCCATTCTTCATTCACGGGCTTTCTCCTCTGGCAGAGCTTTTCACCGGGATGAAGAATTATACCTTCTTGTAAGCAAGGGAAAAGAAGAGTAGAATTTTCGCATCCATTCGAAAGTTTTTCATACTGGTCTTGTACGCTTCTACGCGTAGCGCTCTTCGGTATCCCCGCAAGGGGGATATTTTCCATTCCTGTTCAGGGAGGATAGTGCCAATGGCCAGAAGACTCATTCCCGTCGTTTTCGTTGCCGCAGCGTTTCTCCTCGCCCAGGGAGCGGCGCCCGCCCTGGGAGCCAAGAAGGTCGTCATCAAGGTCGGCCACATGTACAGCAACAAGAACCCCACCCACTACGGGGCCATCGAATTCGGAAAGATGCTCGACAAAATGAGCAAGGGCACCATGGAGGTGCAGGTGTTCCTGAAGGGTCAGGTCGGTGACGGCAAGACCCAGTTGCAGTCCGTGCAGTTGGGCGCGATTCAGGCGACGTTCCAGGGGCTCACGCAGTTCCCGGCGTATGACAGCCTGAACCTCCCCTATTTCTGGAAGAGCACCAAGCACGTGCGCACCGTCGCCAACGGGCCGTTGTTCGAGCGCTGGCGCAAGGATTTCCTGAAAAAGCGCGGCACCATCATGGTCAGCGTCATCAACCGGGGCGCGCGGCACGTGCTATCGCGCAAGAAGCCGCTCAAGACGCTCGCCGATTTCAAGGGGCTTAAAATCCGCGTTCCCCAGGCGCCTCCCTGGGTCCTGGCCTTCCGGGGACTCGGCTCGAAACCCACACCCATGTCCTGGGCGGACGTCTATAACGCCATGCTGCTGGGCACGGTCGACGCCATGGAGAACACCCTGGAAACGCTCTACACCAACAAGTTCTACGAAGTGGGCAAACACCTGACGCTCACCTCGCATCTTTCCTCGACGTCGTACTTCATGGTGAACGACAAGTGGCACAAGGGCCTGAACAAACAGCAGCGCAAGTGGTTCGACGACGCGCTGGCAAAGGGAATCGCCCACGCGCAGAAGATATACACCGACCTCGAGAACGCCTATCTGGACAAGTTCAAGAAAAAGGGCGTGAATATCTACAACATCAACGTGGATGAATTCGCCAAGAAAACCGCCTCGGCCGCCGAGACCATCGGCACGAAGGGATGGGGCAAGGACTTCTTCGCGAAGGTCAAGGCGACGCGCGCGAAGTTCTAAAGGGGTAATTTCCCGATGCGCGCAAGCTGAGCCCTACGGCGCGCAGCAGAAAAAACACCGCCGGTTCTGGTGAGCCGGCGGTGTTTTTTGCGTCGTCCTATTCGACGGGCAGCAGCAGGTTCGGCAGCCACATGACGAGCGGCGAGTAGTAGACGATGGCGAACAGCGTGACGATGAGCGGAATATAAAAAGGCGCAGTGGCCCGCACGATGGTCCAGAAGGGTACTTTCGTGATGTCCGAAACCACGTAGAGGGCGAGTGCGAACGGAGGTGTGAGGTTCCCGATGACGAGGTTCAGCACCATGAAGACGCCCAGGTGCACGAGGTCGATGTCCAGCGCCTGCGCGATGGGCAGCATGACCGGCGTGACGATAAGCAGCAATGGTGTGGGTTCCATCACCATGCCGCCGATGAGCAGGAATATGTTGAGCACAAAGAGGATGAGCCACTTCTCCTGCAAGGCGGTCATCAGGAAATGGGCGAAGATGAAGGGGATGCGCTCGATGGTGATGAGGCGCGTGAAGACCGAAGCGGCGGAAAAAATGAACAGCACCACCGCCGTATATATGATGACCGTGGAGAGGATGCGGGGCAGATCGGATGGCCGCACCTCCTTGTAGACCACCATCCCGAGAAATAGCGACCACGCCACGGCCAGCACGGCCGCCTCGGTGGGCGTCGTGGCGCCCGAGCCGATGCCGCCCAGGATAATCGCCGGCGTCAAGAGCGCCAGGAAGGCGGAGCGGAAGCTCCTCCAAATCTCGACGAGGGAGGCGCGCGGATATTTCTTGTATCCCCGGTTGCGGGAGATAAAATAGACGATCACCATCATCGCCCCGCCCATGAAGAATCCGGGAATCACGCCGCCCAGAAAGACCCGCCCCGCCGATTCCTCGGCGATGCTCGCGTAGATGACCATGATGATGCTGGGCGGGATGATGGGCCCGATGCACGAACTCGCGGCGGTGACGGCCGCGGAGAAGGGCTTGTCGTAACCCTCCTTGGTCATCCCCTCGATTTCCACGCGGCCCAGCCCCGCCGCGTCGGCGAGTGCGGAGCCGGACATGCCCGCGAAGATGATGCTGGCGACGATGTTCGCGTGCCCCAGGCTTCCGGTTAAGTGGCCCACCAGCACTTTGGCGAAATCGAAAATCCTGTCCGTCACCCTCGATATGTTCATGAGCTGGGCGGCGAAGATGAACAGCGGAATGGCGATGAGCGAGTAATGCTCCAAAGAGCCGATCATGATGCTCGCCAGGAAGGTGACGGGCATTTCAGAAAGGAACGTCAGGTAAAACAGGCAGGTGAATACCAGGGCAAAGGCTATCGGCGTGCTGAAGGCGAGAAAGAAGAAGAACAGCAAGACGAGTATCAAGGCGTTCATGCCGACTCCTTCACGATTACACCGCGGGCGAACTCCGGTGCCCCAGTTCCGCTTTTCCAGTCACCAGGCCCCATAGCAGCCGCCCCGAATGGATGACCATCAGGGTCATGCCCACGGGAAAAGACGCGCTTTGATAGGTCTGCGGGAATTCGAGCGCCGAAGAAGGATAAGTCCATTCCAGAATCGCCACCTGAATCCCCTGGTACAGGAGCAGCAGGAGCGTCAAGAAGATGAGGGTTTCGGTGATGGTGTAAATTCTTCTTTGTAAATTCTCTGGAAAGTGACCGACGAATGTTTCCATGGCCAGCTTCTCGCCGTGCTTGTATGCGAGCGCGGCGCCGATAAAAATGGCCCAGTGGAAGCACAGCAGCGTGATCTCCTCGGCCCATACGATGGGGTCGTTCAGGACGTATCGGAAATACACCTGCATGAAGACGAGATATCCGATGGCCGCGAGGAAGGGAAACGCGAGTATCTCCTCCAGATTGCGAAGCAGGTACACCCCGCCCTCGTTCTTCACCTGGCGCCCGAGGTAGATGACGAAGCAGATGACGAGGATGACGGGGACGACGTAGTGAAAAATAGGGATGCTGATGAGCATGAGCGGCGGCTGGATGAGAGTGGTGAAAACCCAGGCGATAATCTTGAATATCACCAGAAAAGGTAAGAATATCCACTCCGACACGGAATAGCCCCCTCATGGGGAAGCGGGTGTCTGATGCCCGGGATTTCCCTTTTTCAGTATGTATCCGTTGTACAGAAGCATGGAGCCGGGGTCAACCGGACGTTTTGGGGGCTGTTAGATATCCTGCCACGGCTGGAGCACGGTCTTCACCTGTTCTTCCTCGGGAAACTCCCCGCCCGTGATGCGCACGGCGCGCTCCGCCTCTGCGAGCGGGAAGCGGTGGGTCACCATCTCCTCGAAGGGATAGGGAGAGTTCGCGGCGAAGTCGAGTGCGCCCCGCACGGCGTCGCTCGTGTGGCTGTATGCGCCCTGGATGCGTATCTCGCCCCATACCAGGGGGTCGAGTTCCAGGGATCCTTTCTGGCCGCCGGTGAGTCCGGCCAGTACTACCGTGCCCAGCCTTCGGGCGAGTTTGGGGGCGAGGCCCGCGGCGGCGGGGCTGCCCGTCACGTCGACCACCACGTCCGCCATGCGCCCGCCCGTGAGCTTGGCGACTTCCTCCACGGGGTCTGCTGCCTCGACGTCGATGGCGTAGTCCGCGCCGAAACGCTTCGCTGTTTCGAGTCGCTTCGCGTCGCGCGCGAGGCCGGTGACGACTACCTGCCCCGCGCCCGTGTGCTTCGCCACCGCGCATGCGCAAAGACCCTGGGGGCCGGGGCCTTGCACAATTACCGTGTCGCCGACCGAGATGCCGCCCAGATCGCGCGCCCACCGCACCCCGTTCGCCAGCACGGCGGTGATGAGCACGGCGGATTCATCCGTCAGGCCGTCTGGCGCCTTGTGGATGCCCACGCCCGGCGGGAGGTAGACGTATTGCCCGTACGCGCCCCACAGGTGGGGCGGCTCCGCGCAGGAGCGGACGCTGCCGTATACCATCGCGTCCTTGCACAGGCGGCGGTTGCCGGTGTGGCAGTACCAGCACTGGTTGCAGCCCACCTGCGCCTCCACCACGAGGCGGTCGCCCTCCTTGACGCCGAGGCGTTTCTGGACGTTCTTGCCGACCTTGGCGAGACGTCCCACCATCTCGTGGCCCATGATGATGGGATAGCTCCACCGGTGGGCGACCTTGCCGTTAAAGTATTTGTAATCGGACGAGCAGACGCCCACCATGTCGACGTGGAGCAGGCCGTCCTCATCCCCGATTTCGGGCAGGGGAAATTCTTGTAAGCTGATTTTACCGGGCGTTTCGACGACGGCGGAAATCTCATGCGTCATGGTCGTCTCCTGTCAAATCCATTTCGCAAGTCTTGGCGTCAGTCGGTGTCGAACTTCTGGGCGAGGCGGGGGAAGAGGTCGCGCATCGATTCGCCCCCGGCGATGCGCCCTTTCACCTCGTTTTCGATGTCCCGAATCCGGGTGACCTGCCGTTTCACCTTTTTCAGAGAGCTTTGCGGAACGACGGCCACGCCGTCGATGTCCGCGACAACGATGTCCCCCGGCTCCACGCGCACCCCGCAGCAGGTGACGGGAACGCCTTTCGCCACGACTTCGAGGCGTTTCGGGAAGGCGAGGCTCCACACCGATTTGCTGAACACGGGAAAATCGAGGTCCCGAAGCGCTTCCAGATCACGCGTCGCCCCGTCGATCACGCAGCCCAGCGCGCCGCGTCTTTTGCAGACGCTGCTTGCGCCTCCGCCCCAAACAGCCAGGGGAGAGCCGGCGGCGTCGACGACGACCACCGATCCTTCCGGCACTTCTTCCACCGCATCATAGAGACTGAAGAGGGCCTTGGCCCCGGGGTTTCGCACCGGCGCGAACACCATGGTGGCGGCTGGTCCTGCGAACCTCGGATAAGTCTCGGGCGCGTTGGGCCGGGGGCCTTCCATGATGAGGTTCAGCCCCAGGGCCGTTGCGGCGTCGCCGAGCGTCGCCGTGTCGACGTCTGAGAAAAACGCTGCGTCAGAATCCATCCGGGTCTCCTTTTTCTGCCGAAGCCGTCGCCACACGCATCCGTCGTGTCCGGTATCGCGGGCAGTATAATCCTTCCAGGAGAAAAATACATGAGAACCCGCCGGCTCGCGTTTACAGCCCGGGACACGGACTCCAACACCCCTGGGAAGGGTGAACAAAACCTCTAACTCGGGCTAAGATGCGGCCATCGTCCACGACTTTTTGAACGGGAAGTCCATGCGTCAGGAATTTGCCGGGGAAATCGACCCCATTACGCTTGAAGTCATCAACGAATCCTTCGTGGCCGTCGTCCGGGAGATGCGCGCGAACATGGTGCGCACGGCGTATTCCTCCATCATTTATGAGGGGCACGATTTCTCCTGCGTGCTCGTGGACGGTGCGGGCCAGCTCGTCGCCATGGCGGAGGACAACCCCGTCCACATCTTCCCGGTGCCGATGGAAGTCGGAGAAATGCTGGAGCGCTTCGAGGGCGACATCCACCCGGGCGACGTATTCATCCACAACGACCCCTATACCGGCGGAACGCACCTGAACGACGTGGCGATCATCTCGCCCCTGTTTCACGGCGATGAAATGACGGTCTACCCCGTCGTCCGCGCCCACTGGGGGGACGTGGGCGGCACGACGCCCGGCAGCATTTCCGGCAAGAACACCGAGATTTTGCACGACGGGGTGCGCATCCCGATCTTAAGAATCATCGAGAAGGGGAGGCTCAACCAGGAGCTTCTCGACCTTCTCCTGCACAACATGCGGGTTCCCGATGAGCGGCGCGGGGATTTCTTCGCCATGCTCGCCACCTGCCACACCGCCCACAAGCGGCTGGAGGAGTTGGCGGCGAAATACGGTTGGGGCGTCATCCTCGCCGCGAAGGATCGCCTGCTCGATCGCGCAGAGGCCTCGATGCGCCGTAGAATCGCCGCCCTGCCGGACGGGGAATCCACCTATGAGCATTTCATGGATCACGACGGCCACTCGCTCACGCCGATACGCATCCGGGTTCGGCTCGAGAAAACCGGCGATGAACTGCTCGTCGATTTTCACGGAACCGATCCCCAGACCAAAGGGGCCTACAACGTCGGCCCCGCCATGGCGCCTTCGGCTGCCTTCAGCGTCATCAAGGCGTTTCTGGACCCCAGGGGCGCGATCAACCACGGAGCCTTCCGTCCGCTCACCATCAGGGTCGAGCCGGGCTCCCTGCTTTCTGCGCGCTACCCCGCGAGTTGCGCGGGCTCGATGGAGGTGAGCCACGCCGTGGTCTCCGCCCTCATCGGCGCGAGCGCGCGATTCGCGTCAGACGTCGTGACGGGCGACCTCAAGGGCACATCGAACCACGTCTACATTGGCGGGCGGGACGCGCAAAGCGGGGCGCCTTTTCTCTTCTACGAGTTTCCGGCGGGCGGCACGGGCGGCTTCGCCGAGAGCGACGGCAACAACGCCACGCGGAACTTCACGGAAGGGGATTTCGCCTCGATCCAGTCGGTCGAGGTCATCGAGCAGGGCCAACCCCTCAAGATAAGAGAGCTATCCCTGCGCGCGGATTCGGGCGGAGCGGGTGTCCACAGGGGTGGACTTGGCCTTCGCCGCGGGGTGGAGGTGCTGGCGGAGAGCGCGCTGCTTTCGATCTCTTCGGACAAGAACGTGATTCCGCCCTTCGGCGTTCTCGGCGGCGGGCCGGGAAAGCCCAACCGCTTTGGTGTCGCGCGAGGCGGGGAGACGCTCGCGCCCTCAGAGACGCCCGGCAAGGCGGCGGGTTTTCCTCTCGAGAAGGGCGACGTTTTCGTCATGGAGACCTCGGGCGGCGGCGGTTTCGGCGATCCGTATCAGAGAGAAGTCGAGTCGGTTCTCGCCGACGTACGCGCGGGCTATGTGACGGAAGAGGGCGCCAGGCGCGATTACGCCGTCATCGTGCAAGACGGCGTTCTGGACGAGGAGGCCACGCGCGCGCGCAGGCAGACCGCCCGGGCCGCGAGGCGCGCGCTGACCCTCGTTCTCGCAAGTGAAGACGCGCGGGAGGATTCCCGCCGCAGGTGCTATATGAATCGGGCGGCGCTTGCAGGACGCAATCTCGAACGAGGAGATCTGGTCGAGTTGCGCGGGAAGTGGGGGGTGCCGCTGCGCGCATGGATGGAAGAAGATGAAGGACTGCCTGAGAACGCGGTGGGTCTGGCCGCAGACGGGGTCGGCATACTCGACGCGGAGGAGGGCGACGCCGTGTTCCTCTCTCCCGTGAACGTGTGAGCGAATCCGTGAATTTTACGTTTCGTCTGCATTATAGTGGACTTTTTCTGTCATGATTTTTCAGGGACGGCCTGTGCATTGAGTCTCGTCGGCATAGACACCGGAGGAACCTTCACCGACCTCGTTTTCTACGATGAGGACGAGAAGCGGATTGTGGTTTCCAAGATTCCCACGCTTCGCGGGAGAGAGGACGCCGTCTTTCTCGAAGGAGTGGAGAGTCTCGACCTCTCCGCCATCGGGCGGATCACGCACGGCACGACCGTCGGCACCAACGCGATACTCGAAGGCGCCGGGGCGCGCACCGCGATTTTGACGACGCGCGGCTTCCGCGACGTTCTGGAGATCGGCCGCACGCAGCGCCTCGTCCCCCGGAGCCTGTTCGACCCGAAGTTCGTCCGGCCGAAGCCCGTCGTCCCCCGCGAGATGCGGCTCGAGATCGATGAGCGCGTTTTGGCCGACGGGAGCGTCGAGACGCAAGTTCGGGAGGCTGATATCGAGGAGCAGGCCGAACACCTGAAGCGCCTGGGTGCGGAAGCCGTCGCCATCTGCTATCTGCACGCCTACGCCAACGGGGAGAATGAAAGGCGCACGGCGGAATATCTGGAGAAAATGCTGCCGGGCGTATATCTCTCGCTGTCGCACGAGGTCGTGCCGGAATACCGCGAGTTCGAGCGTTTTTCCACGACGGCCCTGAACGCCTATCTCGGCCCCGGGATCAGAAACTACGTGGGAAGCCTGGAGGAGGCGCTCAGGGAGAAGGGCAGCCGCGCGACCCTGTTCATCATGGCGTCGAACGGCGGGCTGCTCGACGCGGAGCGGGCGACTCAGTTTCCCGTGCGCACGATACTCTCGGGCCCGGCCGGCGGCGTCGTGGGCGGGGTGTCTCTCGCGGAGTCGCTGGGTCTCGACCACCTCATCACCTACGACATGGGCGGCACCAGCACGGACGTATGCCTCATCCGCGACCGCAGGCCCGTCGTGAGCACGGAGAACATCATCGGGGCGTATCCGCTCAAGACCTCGCAGCTTCAGATCAACACCGTGGGCGCGGGCGGGGGGAGCATCGCCTGGCGCGATGAGGACGGCGCGCTGCACGTGGGTCCCAGGAGCGCGGGCGCGCGTCCGGGGCCGGCCTGCTACGGGTTCGGGGGCGGGGAGCCGACGGTGACGGACGCGAACGTCGCCCTCTCGCGCATCGGCCCCCGCACCCCCCTGGCCGGGGGACTCGAACTCCACCCCGAAAAGGCGGAGCGCGCCCTCGCGTCGCTGGCCGGGGAACTGGGAATTCCAGACGCTGTTGCCATGGCGCGCGGGGTGATCGACCTCGCCGTCATGAGGATGGTGAGTTCGATCCGCGAGATTTCCATCGAGCGCGGCTTCGACCCGAGAGAGCACACCCTGCTCGCCTATGGCGGGGCGGGTCCGCTGCACGCCGCCCTCATAGCGCGGGAACTCTCCATGCCGAGCGTCGTGGTGCCGCGTTTTCCGGGGAATTTCTCCGCCGTCGGCCTTCTCATGGCGGACGCCGTGCAGGAAAACGTGGGGACGTGCTTCGCCGCTCTCGAAGACGCGGAAGAAAACGCTTTGGAGCGCATTTTCGAGAATTTGACGATTCCCTGCGCCGGGCAGTTGCGCGGGGCGGGCCTGAATGAAATCGAGACGCTCCGCTCCGCCGACGTTCGCTACGTGGGACAGGCGTTCGAACTCACGATTCCGGTACCGCAGACCAGAGGCTGGCTCGATTCTCTGGATGGGGAGTTCCACGCCCGCTACGAGGCGCGCTACGGGCATTGCCATCCGGGCGACCCGCTCGAGATCGTGAACCTGCGGGTGCGGGTGTCGGGGGTGGTGGACAAGCTGGGGTGGGTGAAGGTGGAAAATCCGAGCGGCGGGCTGGATGACGCGCTCAAAGAGAGAAGAAGCGTCGTGTTCGAAGAGGAAGTACCCGACTGCCCGGTCTACCGGCGCGATTCCCTGCCCGTGGACGCCGGAATATGCGGGCCTGCGG
>WTGD01000226.1 GCA_011523725.1 Nitrospinota bacterium | reverse complement strand
GCCCAGGCGTTCGTTCAACTGAATGACGCGGAAGTGACGAACCACGGCGGCGGGCGGGACCCTGTTGGGTGAAATATGGATCCTCAAGTTACGTGATGAAACGATTTAATGCCCACCTCACTGGTTAACAAGCAATCAGGTTATTCGTTTTCGATCATAAACACGTGGCAAGTTGGCGATGGTATATGAATAATTCTACAATTTTACGAATATTATTAATAATTTCTACAATTTTATGTTGCGTTTCTGACTTCAGCATGTTAGGCTGCCGTAATGCCACAAGAATCATGTGTCCGACAGGACACATGGCCAAGGTCGAGGGGATGGTGCGATAACTTAGCCAGGGAGGTACATTTCTGTAGCACAATACAGAAAAACTTGTCGATCCGGATCGCCTCTACTTAATCAACACGATTGACGAAACGGCCCCAAAAGCATTGATACACCGAAGGCTGACGAGCGAGAAACCCGAAGGCACCGCCGAGTTCGATGAAGCCACAGGACACAGATGTTCTGATCAGCGTCTGACCTCCCAAACCATCACAAACCCATAGAAACCTAACCACCCTACTCCATTCTGTGCTGGTCGCGCGGCCGTGGCACGTCGCTCCCGGCAGCACGAATGCCTGGAATCGCGAGAACCACTTATTGTCTGAAAATGTATTTATATTGTTGTTCACTTGCAATTGATGTAAGTTTTTTTGTATTTTGTAGTAAATATGTTGTTTTCATGTATTTTCAATGTTCTTGATTTGCACTACGGCACATTCTATCGGATACTGAGTTGCTTGTTTTATTTGCTTGAGTCTTTGGAATGTGGTTGATTTGCTTGGATTGCAGTATGAAATGATGGGGCTTGATCAAGAAATGTGTTAACGAAACGAAGGAGGAAACAATGAAACTCCGCATGAAGGGAGATCTCATCACAAAACATCTGGTCGAACGCGGCTTGACGCTTGTGGAGGCTTCGAGGCAAGGAGATTTCGACGTCCGAACTTTACAGCGCGCCGTAAAGGGCCACCCTGTTCAACTCAGCACTGCAACCGCAATTTGCCAAATGTTGGACCTCGCACCGGAAGAAGTCATCGATTTTGAATCCGAGCCGCATTTGGACCCGTCTCTTTCCGCCGAACAAAAACACGAAAAGAGCAAGGAGGAGATTTCTGCTCCGGTGAGTGCATTGAACAGAAATGAATTCTCAGGCCTTACCATGACAGCTTGCAACGCAGCACTCGACGCTATCGAGGGAACTTTAAAGCGTCACGGAGAATACCAACAGAGTGATGTCTTGTTCGTTTTGAAATTGCTCCTCGAAATGTACGCATTTAACTTCGCTAGAGAAAATCCCTCAACCGCCATCGCTGTATCTGAATATATTCACCATAAAGAGTCGGTTCTGTAACAAACAAGAAGACGCCACCACTCCTGAGTCATTCACCGGGGATGTCAAATCAATGAAAATCCTCCGAAATCATACCACCACCCATCCGCACTCTTGCGCGCCGCGCAGGCGGCCTTCGCCAATTCGAAACACGTTGCTTGCGCTTGATGTTCCCATTTTGTGTTTATTTTACAACTTCACCACAACCCGATTCACGGTATACTGTTCTCATGTTCGCCACAATTGAAAAGGCCATGACTCGGCCTATGAGGAAGTGACAGCTCAAGCATAGGAACAGGAACATGCCTATAAAGATGAGAGGAGAACTTATCTTAATGAAAATATCTGGGGCTCCCTATTTTGGGTCGATAAGGGCAGCTTCGGAAGCAATTGGCTGCGACGCGAGAACGCTATTGAGCGCCATAAACGGCAATCCCGTTTTTTCAAAAACCGCAAAAAGGATCTGCAAGACTCTCGAACTCGAGTCATCGGAAGTCCTGGGTACTGAAGCTGATATAGAAACCCTTGTTGACGAGTTGGAACACAAAATGAACAAATTAATAGAAAGCAAAGCAGATGCAGTCATGGAGGTTCAAAAAGTGATAAATTCCATATTAAAACCGCATGAAGGCATCGGCAGTATCAATGACATCATTGATGTTCTGAGAGTAGTGATATATGCATATGCAATGAGAATCGCCCTCCAAAAACGCGATGCCGGGGAGCTTCACGATACCGCTTTCTTCTTTGTCGACCAAATCGCTTTTCTTGCAAAGTCATTGCTTTACTCAGAATTATCGGGACTACATAGATTCACTGAGTCCGATGAAACCACCAAGTAAATATTAGGGCAACAAGAGACCAACAAGAAATCACGCTTCATATGCAACCGACCGCCTTCTTGCGCGTGACATAGGGAAATCTGCCTCGCTTCCTTGAAAGTTGGATTTTTTCCTGATTCCAATTTTGCAGATAATTTAGATACCCACCGATATCCGATCCGCAGTATAGTAATCTTATGTTTGCCAATTTTTAAAACATGACCCGGCCAGTGCAGAAACAACAACCGAACATAGGAGTAGGACATGCAAATCATAATGAAAGGTGAACTCATAAAAAATGTCATTTCCGGCGCCCCTTATTTTGGTTCCGTGCCGGAGGCTGCGGAGGCAATAGGCTGCGACGCTAGAACACTTTTGAGCGCCATAAAAGGCAAACCTGTGAAACATAGAACCGTAGCTCTCATTTGCAAGACCTTTGGTCTCGAACCAACGGAAGTCATTATATATGTCCCAACGGAGAAGGTGCCTGATATAGACACAGAAGAGTCGGACGGAATACTTACAAAGGCCTCGAAGGCGGCTTTTGATACAGCATATAAAGCGATAAATAATACTCTCGAACAATATGACGCGTATGAGCCGGAAGAAATCTTCAAAACGCTCGTCTCACTTATCTCCATTTATGCAATGCAAATATCTCGTGTGGATCGAGAATTTAGTAATTATTTTATCGACGAAACTTACAAAAGATCGAAATGGATACATCAAATTTGGCTTGATGAGCATATTGACGATACTTCATTATTCTCTACGAAGATGCCCAGTGTGGATGACCCGTTAATTTGAAACTGACCCACACATCACAACTTCATCTCCATCCATCCACCCTCCCGTGCGCTTTGTAGGCAAGCTTCCGCCAGTCGCACGTCTCGGATGCCGGCGGAGAGACCGGCGTAGAAAAGCTCATCGCCCGCCACGTGGCGGATGAAGCGCTCCCAGCCGTAGCGGTAGGGGTTCTTGTAGGGCGCAGGGTCGGGTTCCTCCTGCCAGTTTTCGTGGTAGTCCACCGAGACGTCCATGGTGTCCGCATCGCGGCCCATCAGAAAACCGCGCACCAATGGCGTATCGCCCGCCGCCTGCTTCCAGCACTTTCTTAATCCCGCAACAGCGGAGCCTCCTGTGCCATCTACCTGGAAGGTCACCAGGTCCTCGCGCCGCACCCGCGTGGACCATGAACTCAGAATCGCGCCGCGCGCCCCGTTTTCAAGTTCCAAAAGCGTGTGTGCGTTGTCCTCTACGTCGACGCGGAAGCGCTGCCCCGCCTCGTCGGCGCGCTCGGTCTGGCCCGTCCAGGCGAGCGCGGCCACGCGCGCAATCGGCCCGAGAACCCCCTCGACGATGTAGCGCCAGTGGGGGTGCATGTCCGAGATGAGGCCCCCGCCGCCCGCCTTTTTGTAGTTCCAGCTCGGACGCTGGCATTCCGCCTCGACCCCGTCGAACACCCACCAGCCGAACTGGATCTGAAAACCGATGACCCGCCCCAGAAAACCGCTCTCCACCACCCGCCTGAGTTTCAAAAACCCCGGCAGGAAGAGCTTGTCCTCCACCGCGCCGTGCTTGAGGCCTTTGATCTCGGCCGCGCGCAGGAGTTCCATCCCCTCCTGAACGCTGGGCGCGACGGGCTTTTCGGTATAGATGTGCTTGCCGGCAGCGATGGCGCGCTTTAACACGCCTACCCTCAAGTGCGTGGCCGCCGCGTCGAAGAAAACGGGATAGGCCGAATTCGAAAGCGCCGCATCGAGGTCGGTCGTCCAGTCGAGGCCGCCGTTTTCGGCCGCCAGTTTCGCTAGACGATCCCCGTTCCTGCCGACGAGCAGGAGCTTCGGCAGGATTCTCTCGCCGCTCACGTCGAGGCCGCCCTCGCCGATGATGGGCACGAGCGAGTTTCTCAGGTGCTGGAAGGAGCAGATGCCGCCCGTCGCCCCGTGCAGAATGATTCCCAACGCCTGTGTCGCCATGTATCCGCCCTGCCCCATGCTTGGAATTTCCCGAAACGCCCTTATGACTCCAGGCCCGCCATCAATTCCGCAGGATCGATGGGCAGCTTCAGCTCTTCGCCGCGCTTGGCCGAGAGGTCCATCGCCATCGTCAGCACGAGATTGCGGTGCCCCTCGGCGGCGGTCGCATGGGGGGTGCGCTTGCCCGAATAAATCCGCTGGAACCAGGAATTGGTCTCCTCGCGCATCGGCCCCCAGAGTTCCCCGTCGTACATGTCGCCCGGCGGGAAGCTGGTGAGGAAATCGACGTTCCGCCGCGCTTCCAGGTCGAAATCCTCAGGGTTGTAGGCGGGACCCTGCGAGAATTCAGACGCCATCACCACGTCGCGGTGCGTGTCCTCGATGTCCACCACCCCCTTCGTGCCCACGATGCCGATTTCGAGTCCATACACAGCACCCGGCCACTCCTTGGGCAGCGCCCAGCAGATGTTCATGCTCCAGATGGCGCCGCCCTCCATCGTGAAAACGCCGAAGGTGGCGTCCTTGGTGCCGAGATCGCTTAAAATCCCCTCGGTCGAGCGCGCGTAGAGAGAAACCGGCTTGGCGTCGCCCATCAGCCACAGGCACATATCGAGACTGTGGGTGCCGGAGACGACCATTGGCGTCAGGAAGCGGCGGTCCTGGGATAGCCGCACTTCTCCGGTCGGCGCCATGCGGTTCATGAAGGCGCGCGTGACCGCCGCGGTGACGTCGCCGATCTGGCCGCTCTCGACGCGGTCCTTCACGGCCAGAAACCGCCTGCGGAAACGCTGGGTGTAGCCGACGACGGCGTCCACGCCGGCCGATTCAATCGCCGCGAGCACCGAGGCCGACTCGCGCGCGTCGGTGGCGAGCGGCTTTTCGATCAGCATAGGCAGCCCGCGCTCCGCCGCGGCGAGCGTGGGTTCGACGTGCGCCCAGGTCGAGGTGGCGATGATCGCCGCATCCACCTCGGGGCGTGCGATGAGCTCGTGAAAATCGGTGGTGAAGTAATCGGCCCCGATGTCTTCCCTGAGCCTTTGCCCGACTTTCTCGTTCATATCGGAGAGGCCGATCCACCCGATTCCGGGGAAATCCCTGGCCAGCGCGCCCCGCATGCGCCCCACGACCCCGCAACCGACGATGGCGAGCCCCAGTTCCTTTTTATCCGCCATTCCTCTTCCCTTCACTTTTGTATGTTTTGCCTCTATGACTTCGTATATATAGCCGGCAAGGAAAAAGCCGCGGAGACCCCGCGGCCGTTTTTCGCATGGTAGCGGGGGGAGGATTCGAACCTCCGACCTTTGGGTTATGAGCCCAACGAGCTACCAGACTGCTCCACCCCGCATCGTTATGTGTTATCTACTCCCGCAAGGGCATTCTGTCAAGGAGAGGGGGGTTCTGCGAGAAACACCAGAGAAGCGCCCTTGATATCGAAGCGCTGGGAATCAGGCATTATTTTTTCGAGGGGATGAACTCGTAGACGACTTCCCCTTTCTTCACGAGCCCTAAGTCTTCGCGCGCGATTTTCTCGATAGCCCGCTCATCGGAGCGCAAGGAGCGAATTTCAGAGCGCAACTCCTTGTTCTTCTCCTCGATCTCCGCAATCTCTTTCTTGAGTTCGGACACGCGCTCTTCGTTCACGATGACGGCGAGAAGCCCGTCACGGCCCAGCAAGGCGGAACCGAGCAGCAAGACGATGACGCCCGCGCACATCCAGAAGAAGAGTCTGGCTTTGGAAGATTGGCCCTTGGTGGATGATCGTCCTGCTTTTCGCATCGCGCTGAGACTCCGAGGCGCGCGAGCCTCATCGGCTACAACTCGGCGAACGCCTCTCGCGCGGCGGCCAGCGTGGCCTCCACGCTCTCATCCGTATGGGCGGAAGACATGAACCCCACTTCGAACTGACTCGGGGCGATTGCCACACCCCGTTTTAGCATAGAATGAAAGAATTTGGCATAGCGGTCGGTATCCGAGCGCATGGCGTCCGAGAAATCGCGAACCGGGCCTCCCTGAAAAAACGCGCCGAACATCGACCCGCAACACGCGGCGGTGAGCGGGATTCCCGCCTCCCGCGCCGCGTCCGCCATGCCATCAGAAAGCGCTCTGGCCCTCCCCTCCAGGGCTTCGGGCAATCCATGCTCCTCGATGATTCTGAGCGTCTCGACCCCCGCCGTCATGGCGAGAGGGTTTCCCGAGAGCGTGCCCGCCTGGTAGACGGAGCCCAGAGGGGCGACGCATTCCATCACGTCGCGCCTTCCCCCGTAAGCGCCCACGGGCATGCCGCCGCCGATCACTTTTCCAAGCGTCGTCAAATCGGGTTTTATTCCGAAAAGGGCCTGGGCGCCTCCTCGGGCCACCCGAAACCCCGTCATCACCTCATCGAAAATGAGCAAGGCGCCCGCTTTTTCGGTTTCCTCCCGCAAGACCTCCAAAAAACCGGCCTCGGGCGGAATCAGCCCCATGTTGCCGGCGACGGGTTCGATGATGAGGGCGGCCACGTCCGCACCGCGCCTGGCGAAGAAATCCCGGACCGCTTCGATATCGTTGAAGGGAAGCGTCGCCGTGTTTCGCGCATAATCCCCCGGAACGCCCCCGCTGTCCGGCACGCCCAGCGTGGCGCCGCCGCTGCCCGCCTTGACGAGCAGACCGTCGGCGTGGCCGTGGTAGCAGCCCTCGAACTTGACGATCACGTCGCGGCCCGTGAAGCCCCGTGCTAAGCGGATGGCCGACATCGTCGCCTCGGTGCCCGAGTTCACGAAGCGCAGCAACTCCATGGAAGGGTATGCCGCGTTCACCAGTTCCGCCAGTTCGGTCTCGAGGGCCGTGGGCGCGCCGAAACTCGTCCCGCGCTCCGCCGCCTCCTGAATGGCGCGCACCACGCGCGGGTGGGCGTGACCCAGAATCAACGGACCCCAGGAGAGCACGTAGTCGATGTAGGCGTTGCCGTCGGCGTCCCGGATACGGTCGCCTTCGCCCTTCTCGACGAAAAAAGGCGTGCCGCCAACGCCCCGGAACGCCCGGACGGGGGAATCCACGCCGCCCGGGATGCGGTTTTGCGCAAGCGCGAACAATTCTTCGGATCTAGGCCGGTTCACGATATGTATTTTCCAATCAAGTGATGCAGTCGCTCTTTGGTCTCGTTCGGCATGCGGGCCGGGTCGGTCATGAGGGCCGTCGCCAAAGAGCCCGCGAAGGGGCTCTCACCATCGATTTCAGGTACCGCCTCTTTGATGATCTTCTGTGCGAGGGCCGCGTTGCTCCTAACGAGAGCGATCACCGCCTCCACGCTCACCGCCTCTTCCTCCTCATGCCAACAGTCATAGTCCGTCGCAAGCGCGATGGTGGCGTAGCTCATCTCCGCCTCGCGCGCGAGCTTGGCCTCGGGCATGTTCGTCATCCCGATGATCGATGCGCCCCAGGCGCGGTAGCGGAAACTCTCCGCCCGGCTGCTGAACTGGGGACCCTCCATGCACACGTAAGTGCCGCCCTCGTGCGCCGTCGCGCCCGCCCGAACGGCCGCGCCCATCAGGATACCGCTCAAAACCCCGCAAACCGGGTCCGCCATCGAAACGTGGGCGACGACGCCATCGCCGAAAAACGTGGCTATTCGCGTCTTCGTGAGATCGATGAACTGGTCGGGAATCACGATGTGGCCCGGATGGATGTCTTCTTTCAGGCTGCCAACCGCGCTGACGGATATGAGCCACTCCACGCCCAACTGCTTGAATCCGTGGATGTTGGCGCGGAAGGGAATCTCATGCGGCAGAAATACGTGCCCCCGCCCGTGCCGGGGCAGAAACGCGATTCGCTTGCCGGAGAGCGTCCCCAGAACGTAGGGGGCAGCGGGCGCGCCGTAGGGCGTATCGAGCACGCGTTCTTCCACCTCGCCCAGTTCCGCCATCTCGTAGAGGCCGCTGCCACCGATGACCCCGATTTCCGCTTCAGCCAATTTGATATTCCTTGCTCACCATCACTTCACCGGGGCGGTTCGGAGCATTCCCTTCTCTATCAGCGCCTCGGCTATCTGCACCGCGTTGAGGGCGGCGCCTTTTCGCAAGTTATCCGCCACCACCCACAGGTTGAGCGTGTTTTCGCGAGAATCGTCCCGGCGGATGCGGCCCACATATACCGGGTCCTCCCCGTCCGCGTCCTTGGGCATGGGATATGAGAATGAATCCACATCATCCACCACCTCCACGCCCGGCGCGCGGGACAGCAACGCCCGCGCCTCCTCGGGTGAGACGGACTGCTCAAGCTCCACGTTCACGGATTCCGAGTGCGCGTTGAAAACGGGCACCCGCACGCAAGTGGCGCTGACCGCCAGGTGAGGCGCGCCCATGATCTTCCGCGTCTCATCGACCATCTTCCTTTCTTCTTTGGTATGGCCGCCGTCCAGAAATACGTCGATGTGGGGCAGGCAATTGAAGGCGATCTCATGGGGCATTTTCTTTGGAGCGGAGGCGTCGCCCTCGACCTGCGCCTGCATCTCGTCTATCGCGGCCTGCCCCGCCCCGCTCACCGCCTGGTAGGTGCTCACCACAATCCGCCTGATGCGCCCTGCGTCGTGAAGGGGCTTGAGCGCCACCACGAGCTGAATGGTGGAGCAGTTCGGATTAGCAATGATTCCCCGGTGAGACGCCATTGCTTCGGGGTTCACCTCCGGCACCACCAGGGGAACGTCCTCATCCATGCGGAAGGCGCTGGAATTATCCACCACCACCGCACCGGCCTTGACGGCGGCGGGCGCAAACTCGATGGAGCGTGACGCGCCGCATGAGAAAAGAGCGAGGTCCACGCCACAGAACGCATCCTTGGTAAGCCGGCTTACCGTAAGCTCAGCGTCCCGGAACGGGATTTTCCGCCCGACGCTGCGCTCGCTCGCGAGCAAAACGACCTCATCGGCGGGAAAATTCCGCTCCTCCAGAATCCGGAGCATCTCCCGGCCTACGGCGCCGGTGGCGCCTGCGACGGCGACGCGCATCACGACGCCCCTCCCGCCAGGGCGGCGATGCGCTCGCCCATCCCGGCGCAACCCACCGCCGTCGCGCCCGGCGTATGGATGTCCGACGTTCTGAGCCCCTCATCCAGCGCCGCGGCGACGGCCGCCTCGATGGCTTCGGCCACGTCCACGCGCTTTAACGAATAGCGGCACAGCATGGCGGCCGACATGATGGCCGCTATCGGGTTCGCCTTGTCCTGGCCCGCGATGTCGGGCGCCGTTCCGTGCACCGGCTCGTAGAGGCCGAAACCGGTCTCGTTCACGTTCGCCGAGGCAAGCATGCCGATGGAGCCCGTGAGCATGGAGGCGCAATCACTCAGGATGTCGCCGAACATGTTGCCCGTCACGATGACGTCGAACTGCCGCGGGTCGCGAACCAACTGCATCGCCGCGTTGTCCACGTACATGTGGCTGGTCTCGACTTCCGGGAATTCCCCGGCGACGTCCCCGGCGACCCTGCGCCACAGGCGGCCGTTGTCGAGTACGTTCTCCTTGTCCACCGAGCAGAGTTTCTTCCCGCGCACGGACGCCAGTTCGAACGCGAGGCGCACGATCTGGCGGATCTCGCCCGTGGTGTACGTCATCGTGTCGACCGCTTTTTCCTCATCCGCAGAGAGGCGTTCGATGCCTCTCGGCTGGCCGAAGTAAATGCCGCTCACGCCTTCGCGCACGACGAGGAGGTCCAGGCCGCGCACCACCTCGGGCTTGAGGGAGGAGGCTTCCAGCAGCGGATCGAACATGACGGCGGGCCTCAGGTTGGCGAAGAGGTTCAGTTCTTTGCGCAAGCCCAGGATGGCCTGTTCGGGGCGTTTGTCGCGCGGGAGATCATCCCACTGGGGACCTCCCACGGCGCCGAACAATCCAGCATCGCTCCGGCGGCAGAGGGCGAGGGTAACTTCCGGCAGGGGTTCGCCCGTCGCGTCATAGGCCGCGCCGCCGCAAAGCCCTTCCTCGAACTCGAAACCCACGCCGAAGCGAGCGCCCGCTGCCTCCAGGGCCGAGCGCGCCTGCGCCACAACTTCCTGTCCAATGCCGTCGCCCGGCAAAACGGCTATCCGGTAACTGCTCACTGAAAACTCCCCTTCTATTGCGCTTCGCTATCGAAATTCGTGACGTACGGCAGGCGTGCGGCCACCTCCTCGACCCGGGGCAGATTTCCCCGCAAATTGGCGAGCATGTCCCACGTGCCGGCCAGAAAGGCGGCCTTGCGCGTCTCCTGGATGTCGATGGGAATCACGCGGTCGCCGTAGCTGACCGCGGCATTCCTGATGTCCACGGTGAAGCGCGTCTGTGGTTCTTCCTGCGCCTGCTTGATCAGTTCGTTCACGTCATCCGCCGACGCCACGCCGAGCGGCACGCCGATGGCGAAGCAGTTGCCCGCAAAAATCTCGGCGAACGAAACACCTATGAGCACGTCGATCCCGAAGCGCTTGAGTGCCTGCGGGGCGTGCTCGCGCGAGGAACCCGAACCGAAGTTCTTGCCCACGAACATCATGTTCGCCCCCTTGTGGGCGGGATTGTCGACGGGGTGGTCGGGCGTGTTCTCGCGCTCATCGCAAAACAGGGCCTTCTCGATGCCCTCGAAGGTAATGGACTTCAGAAAGCGGGCCGGGGTGATCCTGTCGGTATCGATGTCGTCACGGGGCATGGGAATGGCCTTGCCCACGATTTTTTCGATTCTTTTCGTGCTCATGCTTATTCTCCCATCTCTCTGGGGTCCGCGATGCAGCCGGCAATCGCAGATGATACGACAACGGCCGGGCTGCCCAGGTGGGTTCTTCCGCGCGGGCTGCCCTGACGCCCGATGAAATTGCGATTCGAGGAGGAGATGCTTCGCTCAGCACCCACGAGTTGATCCGGGTTCATGCCCAGACACATCGAGCACCCCGCTTCGCGCCACTCCGCGCCCGCCTCGGTGAAGATTTCGTGCAATCCCTCTTCCTCGGCCTGCTGCTTCACCTGCTGGGAACCGGGAACGACCAGCATCCTGACGCCTGGATGCACCTTGTTGCCCTTCATCAGACGCGCGCCCTCGCGCAAGTCGGAGATTCTCGAATTCGTGCACGAACCCAGGAAGGCGACGTCGACCTTCGTGCCCGAAATCGTCTCTCCCGGCTTGAGATCCATGAATTCATAGCCGTGTTCCGCCGTCTTCCTGTCTTCGCCGGCGAAACTGTCCACCTCGGGGAGCGGCTGTGAAATCCCGACCGAATGACCGGGGTTGATGCCCCACGTAACCATCGGCTCGATGGATTCGCCCGCTATCTCGTAAACGTCGTCATATTCCGCGTCATCTCCCGAGGCTATCCCCCGCCAGTACGAGAGGCCCCTTTCCCAGGCTTCCCCCCCAGGGCTGAACTCGCGGCCTTCCAGATAATCGAACGTCGTCTGGTCCGGATTCACGTAGCCGATGCGGGCGCCGCCCTCGATGCTCATGTTGCAGACCGTCATGCGTCCTTCCATCGACATGTCGTCGAAAACGTCGCCGCCATATTCATAGGCGAAGCCCAGGCCGCCCTTGATGCCCAGATCGTGAATGACGCGCAAAGTCACGTCCTTGGGCGTTACGCCGGGGCCGAGAGCGCCCGTGACCTCGATTCGCTTCACCTTCAGGCGGTTCAGCGCCAGGGTCTGCGTCGCAAGGACGTGGCCCACCTCGGTCGTGCCGATGCCGAAGCCCAATGAACCCATCGCGCCGTGCGTGCTCGTATGGCTGTCGCCACAGGCAATGGTCATGCCCGGCTGGCTGAGCCCCAGTTCCGGCCCGATGACGTGAACGATGCCCTGCTTGCCCGAATCCAGGTGCAGAAAGCGGACACCGAACTCGTTCACGTTCTGCTCCAGGGCGGCCATCATCTTCTCGGCCAGTTCATCTTCATAGGGCCGTATCTGGCTCAGCGTGGGGATGATGTGGTCCACCGTCCCCATCGTGCGGTCGGGAAAAGCGACGCCGGACCCGATTTCCTTGAGCATCCCGAACGCCTGGGGCGTGGTGACCTCATGAATCAGATGCAGACCGATGAAAATCTGGTCCTGCCCCGAATCGAGCCTGGCCACGGTGTGGGAATCCCAAACCTTATCGTACAGCGTGTTTTTCGACATGGCATTACCCTCGAATTTAACTACACATTCTTACGCGTCATGTTCAAATAGATTGTCAAGAAACTGTTTTTGAGCGATCGAGACCTTCCCGCAAAGAGGCGATGTAATCGCGCGCCGCCCGCATCTTGCTCTCCCGGGACGCTTGCGCCTCCATGACGTCGATAAGGGCGCTGCCCACGATGACCCCGTCGGCGTGTCCGGCCACCTCCGCCGCCTGCTCGGGCGTCTTGATGCCGAACCCCACGAGGACGGGCCGGTCCTTCACACGGTTGATCCGCGCCAGGGTGGCGCCCAAATCCGAATCCAGGGCGTCGCGCGCGCCGGTGACCCCCATCTGCCCGACGTAGTAGATGAAGCCGCCGCCCACGTCGTTCACCAGTTCGATACGTTCCTGCGTGCTCGTGGGCGCGAGCATGAAGACGGGCTCAAGCGGATAATCGTTCATGATCTCGACAAGAGCACTCGCTTCCTCTGGCGGCAGGTCGGGCACGATGACGGCGTCGGCCCCCACCTGCGATGCGCCGCGCACGAATTCCGCCAGGCCCATGGCGATGATGGGGTTGTAATACGTCATCAGGACCAAAGGCGTATCGGGTATATCCGCGCGAACCTCGCCCACCATATCCAGGACGCCACTCAGGCGCGTCCCCCCCGCAAGCGAGCGCATGCTCGAGCGCTGGATGGTGGGACCGTCCGCCAGGGGATCGCTGAAGGGAACCCCTATCTCGAAGCCGTCCGCTCCCGCCTCGGTCATGAGAGGCAGCAGTTCGCGGGTGAAAACCAGGTCCGGATCGCCCGCGGTGATGAACGGGAACAGACCGGCCCGGCCCTCCGTGCGCAAACGGTCGAAACACGCTTCCAGCCTGCCGCCCATCAGCGCACTTCCTCGTCATCGAGCATTTCCGACAGAAATCCTTCCGCCTGATGCACGTCCTTGTCTCCGCGTCCCGAGAGGCACAGGACCACGGTCTTCATCCCGCCCGCCTCTCTCGTCTCTCTGGCCAGGCGATCCAGATAGGATATCGCGTGGGCGCTCTCGAATGCGGGAATGATGCCCTCCAGCACGGAGAGCTTCTGGAACGCCTTGAGCGCGTCGTGGTCTTCGACCGTCACATAGCGCGCTCGCCCGGAATCCTTCAAATGGGAATGCTCTGGCCCGACGCCGGGATAATCGAGACCCGCGGACACCGAATGGGCGGGGATGATCTGCCCGTCATCGTCATAGAGCAGGAACGTCTCACAGCCGTGCAGAACGCCCACGCGGCCGGCGGTCAGGGACGCGCCGTGCTCCTCGGTGTCCAGGCCTCTGCCGCCTGCTTCCACGCCGATGAGTTCAACGTCTTCATCCTCCACGAAGGGATGGAACAGGCCGATGGAATTGCTGCCGCCCCCTACGCAGGCCACGCAGGCGTCGGGAAGCCGGCCTTCGGCTTCGAGGATCTGCGCACGCGCCTCGCGCCCGATAACGGACTGGAAATCGCGTATCATCTCCGGGAACGGGTGCGGCCCCACGACCGAGCCGATGATGTAGTGGGTCGTCCGCACCGAGGCCGTCCAGTCGCGCAGCGTCTCGTTCGTGGCATCCTTCAGGGTCTTGCTGCCAGAGGTGACCGGAATCACCCGCGCGCCCAGAAGGCGCATGCGGAACACGTTGAGCGATTGCCTGCCGATGTCTTCCTCGCCCATGTAGACGTCGCATTCAAGACCGAACAAAGCCGCCGCCGTGGCGGTGGCCACCCCGTGCTGGCCCGCTCCGGTTTCCGCGATGATGCGCGTTTTTCCCAGCCTACGGGCCAGAAGAACCTGGGAGAGCGTGTTGTTTATCTTGTGCGCGCCCGTGTGGCAGAGGTCCTCGCGCTTCAGATAGACTCTCAGCACACCCAGATCATCGGAGAGGCGCTCGGCCAGATAGAGCGGCGTGGGCCTGCCGACGAATTCTCTCAGATAACCGGCGAGTTCCTCGTGATACGCCGGGTCGTCCCGGGCCTCCTCGTAAGCAACTTCCAACTCCTCGAGGGCGGGCATGAGGGTTTCCGGCACATAGCGCCCCCCGAACCGACCGAACCTTCCCTTGGAGACCAATTCGCTCATCTTCTCATTTCCTCGAGTTCCGTTATCGCCGCGCGCGCGTTTTGAATAAATTCCACGACCCGCTCAGGGTCCTTGCGGGCCAAAACCGCGCCCTCCACGCCACTGCTCGAATCCACCCCGTAGGGCTGAACGCTCCTCACGGCTTCGGCCACGTTCTCTGGCTTGAGGCCGCCCGAGAGGATGATGGGCCTCGCCTCTGCCGCCTGACGGGCCAATTCCCAATCGAAGGTCTCGCCCGTGCCCCCGAGCGCGCCCTTCACGTAGGCGTCCAGCAATATGGCGCAGCCTGGAAAGTCGTTTATTCGCGCTATCGTTTCGGGCCCCTTGACCCTTAAACCCCGGATCACGCGCAACCCCTGCTCCATGAGCCGGCGGCAATCCTCAGGCGACTCGTCGCCATGAAGCTGCGCCGCATCCAAACCGACCCGGCGCGCGATTTCCAGCACGCGCCCGGAGGTCTCGTTCACGAAAACGCCGACCCGCGTCCCGAAAGGAGGCAGCGAATCGGCTATCTCCCTCGCCTGCTCCAAATCCAGACACCGGGGAGTGCCCGGAACGAAATTCAGCCCCAGTGCGTGGGCGCCGGCCGCCAGGGCGAATTCCGCATCCTCGACGGTCGTGACTCCACAAATCTTCACGCGGATCATCTGGCGAATCCCTCCCCGGCGGAGCAAGCATTTATAGCATAGAGTCGGAGCGCAAGCCTAGCGCAAAGGATGCTGTCCGGGCGGTATGGATAACAACGTGGAAAGATTTCATCGGACAGAGAGCCCGGGGCGCTTCAGGCTTTCAGAGGATACGATTGTCGTGGGATGAGAGGGCGCTAGCCGCCGCCCAGGTACATCATCTTGACTTCCTGGTTGTTCAGGAGTTCGTGGCCGCCACCTTGATAGCGGTTCCTGCCGAGTTCCAGCACGTAGCCCCGGTCTGAAATCTCGAGAGCGCGCGCGGCATTCTGCTCGACGAGCATGATGGTCAGGCCTTCCTTGGCGAGGCTCACGATTTTCTCGAACACTTCCGTCACGAACCGGGGGCTCAAGCCGAGGGACGGCTCGTCGAGCATGATCATCTTGGGCCTCGTCATCAGGGCGCGGCCCATGGCCAGCATCTGCTGCTCGCCGCCGCTCATCGTGCCGCCCAACTGCTTCTGCCGCTCGCCCAGGCGCGGGAAGAGCGTGAAGACGTAGTCCATCGCGTCGTCGATCTTCTTCTGATCGCGCTCGATGTAGGCGCCCATCTCCAGGTTTTCCTTCACCGTCATCTGGTTGAAGACGATGCGGCCCTGCGGCACGTAGCCCAGCCCGCGGCCGAGAATCTGGTCGGGGCGGAAGCCCACGATGTTCTGACCATCGAACTCGATCTCGCCGCCGAGGTAGTTGATGAAGCCCATGATGATCTTGAAGGTCGTGGATTTTCCCGCGCCGTTCGGCCCGATGACGGCCACCACTTCGTTTTCGTTCACATGGAGCGAGACGTCGTGGAGTATCTGGATTCTGCCGTACCCCGCATTGATGTCCTTGAGTTCTAATAGTGACATTTATCTGTGTCCAAAATATGCTTCGATAACGTCTTCGTTCGTCTGAATATCCTCGGGCAGGCCCTCGGCGATTTTCACGCCGTAGTCCAGGACGAACACTTTTTCGCAGTGGTTCATGATGACGTTCATGTCGTGCTCGACGATGAGAATCGTCTTCCCCTGTTCTTCCTGAAGATGGTGAATATGGTCGAGAAGGTTGTTGAGCAGGGTCCTGTTGACGCCGGCGGCCGGCTCATCGAGGAGGATGAGGTCGGGGTCCGTCATCAGGGCGCGGGCGAATTCCAGGAGTTTCTGCTGTCCGTAGGAGAGGTTTCCGCCGTATTCGCCGCGAAGTTTCGTGAGCGTGACGAACTCCATCAACTGCTCTGCCCGCTCGCGCGCCTCGCGCACGGGCATCTTCATGCTGGAGGCCGAGAGCATGTTCTCGAACACCGTCATTTCCCGGTAGATGCGCGTGATCTGGAAGGTGCGGCTGATGCCCCTGTTGAAGATTTCATAGGGCTTGAGACCCACGATGTTCTCACCGTTGTAGATCACCTCGCCACTGTCCGCCTCGAGAACGCCCGTGAGCAGGTTGAACGTGGTGGTCTTGCCGGAGCCGTTCGGCCCGATGAGGCCCGATATCTGTCCCCTGGGCACCTGGAAGGTGCACCCGTCCACCGCCTTGATGCCCCCGAAGTACTTTTTCAGGTGCTGAATGTCGAGGGCGATTTCCATGTCGGCCATTTTCTTGCGTTGCTCCGTTTCTTAGTGGACCATTCCCTTGCGCGCCCAGCCCTTGTCGATGGCGAAACCCATCAGACCGCGCGGCATGAAGCGCGCCACGAGGACGATGAAGACGCCGAAGGCGATGAGGTGCGCCGTCGGGAATTTCACCCAGGTGATCTCCTGGACGATATACAGGACGAACGTGCCCAGAATGGGGCCAATCACCGTTCCCTTGCCGCCGAACATGGCGAACAGCTTCATGTAGATGGTTACGAGGATGAAGAACTCCGTTTCGGGGTCGATGTAGAGAACCTTGTACGCCTGAATGCCGCCGGCCGCCGCCGGGAAAATGGCGGAGAGCGCGAAGGCGGAGAGCTTGTAGAACGTGCTGTTGATTCCCAGGCTCTCCGCGGCGATTTCGTCCTCGCGGATGGCGTTCAGGCGGATCCCGAACCTCGAATGCCCCACCCAATAGGACACGATAATGGTGACCAGCATGACCACCAGCATGGCGAAATACGTTTCAAATGAGTTTTCGATGTTGGGAAGCCCGATACCCTCGCCGCCGTGCGTGAGGTCCTCCCACACCGTGGCCACCACGCGCGTGCCCTCCGCCGCGCCCAGCATGGCGATGGCGAAATACGGGCCTTTGAGGCGCAAGACCGGAAAGCCGATGCACAAGGAGATGACGAAAGAGACGAACACGCCCACGAAAAGGGTCGGAATCCAGTGCCAGCCGTAGTCCACCACCAGAATGGCCGTGGCGTAGGCGCCGATGCCGTAGAACATGACGTGGCCGAACGATACGTAGCCCGTGTAGCCGCTGATGATGTTCCAACTCAGAGAGAGAACGACGTACATCATCGTGAACATAATGACGGAGCGCTGATACAAGTTGATATTCGAGGGCAACGCGCACAGGATGATTATGAGTATGGCCAGCATTCCGAAGTTGCGGAGGTGTTCTTTTTGACCCATTCGGATCTCTCCTAGTTTTCTTTCGGCCCCATCAGACCGCGAGGTCTGATGAGCAACACGAAGACCATCATCCCGTAGGACGCAATTTCCACCATGGCGGTGCCGTTGGGGATCATGAAGGAGATGAGGCTCTCGATAACCGCGAGCATCACTCCTCCGATGAGCGCACCGATATAGTGGCCCCTGCCTCCGAGCACGATGATGGCGAAGGCCTGAAGCGTATACAAGACACCCGTTTCGGGGTTAAAGCCGAACTGAATCGACACCAGGGCGCCGCCCGCCACCGCAAGGGCCGCAGCGAGACCCGAGGTGATCATGTAGATATGGAAAATGTTGATGCCGCAGACCATGGCGACGTCCGCGTTCTGCGCCGTCGCGCGAATCGCCTTGCCGATGCGATGGATTTTCAGAAAAATGAAGACGGTAATGGAGATGAAGGCGGCCATCACGAAGCTGATGATCTTGCTCCTGCTCACCGCGATGGTTTCGGTGAGTTGGAACGCGTCGGGAGCGTAGGGGATGGTGCGATAGTCCGTGGTGAAAATGGCTTCGACGATATGAATAATCGTGAGGCCCATACCGAATGTTATCAGCAGGGGCGTCAGTTCCGGCCCGCCCACCACGGCGTTCAAGAGCAGCTTCTGGATAAGGAGCCCGATGATGAAAGCGATGGGGAGCGTGATGAACAAGGCGAGGAGCGGGTCGACCCCCACGTAGAAAAAGAACATCCAGGTCAGGTAGGCGCCCAGCATCACCAATTCGCCGTGCGCCACGTTGATGATGCGCATGACGCCGAAGATGAGGGTGAGCCCCACGGCGAACATGGCGTATACGCCGCCCTGCATGATCCCGTTCAGGATGACGGTGGTCAGGTCCGCCAGCCACTGGAGGTCGAAGAATACGTTTTCCGTATAAATACCGACGGCGAAGGGAATGGTATACGCCGCTACCAAAAAAACGGCCAGCCAGTATTTGCTACGGATTTCCGCTTTTTCCTGCATGAGAAATCATTTCCTCGAAAAACTACTGCACAAAAAATCAGATACTTTCGCCTCCGCGCCGGGGCCGCTTTTTAACAACCCCGGCGCGAAAGTTCAAGTATTTATTGCATTTTCGCGTCTAATGCAACCCCTAGTTCTTGCCCCTGTCCTTCCAATTGGGCATCGGCAGCTTGTAGGGGACTTCCGAAATCTTCTTGGGCCACACGATTTTGCGCTGGCCGTCGAGAATCTGGAAGGTCAAGCCCTCATGCTGGTTCAGGTTCGTGTCGTCCACTTTCCAGGGACCGATGATGGTCGTGGTCTTCATGGTGCGCAAGGTCTTCCACACCTTATCCCGATCCGCGGTACCGGCTTTCGCCACCGCATCGCCGAAAATCTGCAGGGCCGCGTAGGACTGGCCCGCGTGGTAGTTCGGCTTCACGCCGTAGCGCTTCTCATACGCCGCGATGAACTCCCTCATGCCGGGCCGCTTCAGGATTTCCGGCTTCGGTTCCCACTGGCTGAAACCGAGAACGTATTCCGCCGTGGGACCAAGCTGCTTGGCGAACTTGGGAAGGCCCGGGCCGACGGTTCCGGCGAAAATCTTGAGGTTGATGTTGAGCTCGCGAAGCTGGCGAA
>WTGD01000078.1 GCA_011523725.1 Nitrospinota bacterium | reverse complement strand
GAAGTTACGGGCGCGCGCCTGCTGTGGTGGCGGGTGCGGAACGCGGAGGAGCTCCGCTGGGTGCGCGTGGCGGCGCTGCGCGTTATCTTCGGCGTGATCATGATCGTGCTTTGGGAAGCTGTTTCGGGCCGCCTCATCGACCACCGCACCATCTCCAGCCCGAGCCTGCTCGTGGAGTCGTTCTTCGAGATCGCCGACGCGGCCAACCCGGACGGCTCCCTGTGGGTGCACTTCTTCTACACGGTGGAGAACACCTTCTGGGGCTACGTCTTCGGCGCCTTGGCCGGGATCCTCTTCGGCTTCGTGCTGGCGGAGATCGATGTGGTGGCGCTGGTCATCGAGCCGTTCATCATGGCCTTCAACGGGGTTCCGCGCATCGCGTACGCCCCGCTGTTCATCGCGTGGTTCGGCATCGAGCGCCAGCCCAAGATCATCCTGGTGATGACCATCGTGTTCTTCCTGACGTTCGTGAGCACGTTCGCGGGCATACGCGGCGTGAGCCGCGACCTCATCAACGTCTCGCGCGTCCTGGGGGGCAGCAAGATCGCCATCCTGCGCAAGATCGTCATCCCCTCCGCCTCGCCGTGGATATTCAACGGCCTCAAGATCAGCATCCCCTTCGGCATGGTGGGGGCGATCGTCGGCGAGTACATCATCGCCGACAAGGGGCTCGGCTACCTGCTGCAGCGCTACAACAACGAGTACTACACCACGGGCCTGATCCTCATCATCTTCCTGCTCATGTTCCTGGTCATCCTGGTGAACCAGATCTTGAACTGGGCGGAGGGGCGCGCCCTGCGCTGGCGGCCCACGAGCCGGATGGGGCAGGAAACCGTCATCCCGGGTTAAACACGGAGGAAAGAACCGATGCCGCAAGTCGTCGTCCTGGAACAGGTCCGCGCCCCCGTCGATAAAGTCTTCGACTTCGTCGGGAACGTGGAGACGCACCCGCAGATTGCGCCCTTCTCCAAGGCGGTGACGATCACCTCGCCCGGCGGCCACCAGGGGGCGGGGACCCGCTTCCACCAGACATTTCACGACAGGCCCGAGTGCGACTCGGTGATCACCGTCTGGGAGCCGCACTCGAAAATCGTGTGGGAGAACTACGTCGGCGGGAGCGAGAAGCCGGCCCAGGTCATCACCTACCGCTTCGAGCAGGTCGGCGGCGTCACCCACGTGATGCACACCGTGGACAACGACGCCTATGAGGACCAGACCCTCCACCGGGGCGGGACGGAGGAGAACGTCGTGGAGCTCGCGAACCTGAAAAGGCTGGCGGAGAGTCCGTAGGGGCGGACCTGCGTGTCCGCCCTATGCGTTCGTCCTGTTTCGCCGCTGTGTTGTCGTTACGAGATGGATACCCGAAGGCGGGCGGACACACGGGTCCGCCCCTACATTCGTTATTCAAGGCATGTTGCAGGGGTCACATACGGGCTTTTTCAATAACCCCCTCGTCGGGGCTTTGATTTTACCCCCCTGTCAAGGGGGGGGTAGGGGGGGTTGGTTTTTGTTGCCTTTCCCCCCTTTCCCTCATCACGCTTTCGGGTTCATAATCCGGGTATGCTCGTTCACGAAGCCGCAGACGGAAACGCCGGGGCCGATCAGGCGGCCCTGGTGGAGAGATACGGCGGGAGGGAGGCCGTCCCGAGCGGGGGTGGCTCTTTCGCGCCGGGAGTTTGACGGACCAATAACCAACCAAAGGAGGAAACACATGAGGAAGAAACTTTTCGTATTCGCCGTCGCAATCGTGGCCGCGGCGTGCGTCGCGGGCGCTTCGCTGGCCGACGCCGCCATGATCACCGAGCAGGAGAAGAAGCTCATCCGCGCGGCGAAGAAAGAGGGCGGCGTGGTGATTCTCAATCCGCTGTTCAGCGACCGCACATCCAAAAAGATGGGGCCCGCCTTCATCAAGCGCTACGGCCTGGGCGACGGCTTCAAGTTCCGCAACGTGCGCAAGGGGACCGGCTCGACCGTCGCGCAGGTGCGCCAGGAGATCAAGGCGGGCAAGTTCACCGTGGACATCCACCTGGTGAGCGCGCCGGGGTTCTTCCACGCTGCGGTGAAGCGCGGCGCGTTCCTGAAGCTCGACAGCGGGCAGTGGAAGGGTCTCGTGAAGGTCGTGGAGAAGGCCGGCCAGTACCACAACTACCCCTACATCGTGACGCCGCTGGCCTACAGCTTCCAGCCCGTGTGGAACAGCTCGTGTCCGGGCATGAAGGACTTCAAGGTCACCTCGCTGTTCGACGTGGTCCACCCCTCGCTCACGGGCAAGACCATCGTGACCGACATCACCAAGAGCTTCACGACCACCAACACCGTCATCGGCCTGACCGAGGCGGGCGTGGACATGAGCGATTTCTGGAAGCGGATGAAGGCCACCAAGCCCATCGTCATGTTCCGCACCGAGCCGCGCATCCAGACGGTCATCAACTGCGAGCGTCCGGTGGACATGTTCAACCTCACGGGCCGCATCTACCAGAACGTCCTCAAGAAGCCCTCGCTCGCCAAGATCATCAAGTCCAGCCACTTCAAGGAAGGCCAGGTCATGCTCGGCAACCAGGCGGGCGTGATCAAGGGCTCGCCGCACCCCAACGCGGGCAAGCTCCTGCTCGAGTTCCTGATGAGCAAGGAGGGAACCGACATCTACGTCGGCAACGAGGCCATCTATTCCTTCCGGGAGAACTACACGCCGCCCGAGAACGTGCGGCCGTTCCTGATGGACCTCAGCAAGGTGAAGCTGATCGGCCTCAAGGACTGGGTCGCCGCCCAGCGCAGCTTCAAGAAGGTGCGCGGCGAGTGGCTCGAGGTGTTCAAATAGGGTAGACATCTTCTCCCACTCCCCTGCGGAAACGCCACGGCAGGGGAGCCGGGGGAGGATTCCTCTCGTAACGCAAAACCGGCGCGGACGAAAATTTCAAGGAATCGTAGGGACAACCCTTTTGGGTTGTCCTGCCCCCGCGGTTGCCCCTCATCAGGACAGGCACAGGGGCCTGTCCCTACTGGCTGGAAAACCAACCCCCCTTTCCCCCCTTGTCAGGGGGGTAAAATCAAAGCCCCCCTGTTAAGGGGGGTTGGGGGGTTCTGTAGGGGACGCATATATG
>WTGD01000196.1 GCA_011523725.1 Nitrospinota bacterium | reverse complement strand
CTCGCGATTGATGCGTAAGCTCAAAGATAAACGAGTCATCATCACTGGAGCATCAACCGGTATAGGAGCCGGTATCGCCCACGAATTTGCCAAAGCAGGGGCTCACATATGGGGCGTAGGAGGTAGTGACTTGCAAGGGCTTCAAAACACCATTGATGCGTGTAAAAACCTTGGCGTAAACGCCGGTGGAAAATGTTATGACTTATCTAAAGCACAGCGTACGTCTCAACTGATTCATGATGGTGTCGACTTTCTGTGTGGACTTGATATTTTAGTCGTTTGCGCAGGCACACGAGCCTTCAAACCCATTGTCGAAATCACGGATGATGAAGTCGACCTCTTGTTCGAAGTCAATGCCAAAGCCGCCTATATCGCATCCCGAGAGGCAGCGAAGGTGATGATTCCTCAAAAAAGCGGTTCTATTTTAATGATCGGATCGTCCGCAGGCCATCGAGGCAGAGCCGACACGAGTCTCTATTCGGTGACCAAATCCGTGCTCCACCATCTCACGAAATGCTTGGCCTTGGAATTAGGACCTCTGGGAATCCGCGTAAACTGCCTGGCGCCGGGCCTGGTCGCAAGCCCGCGCGTAAAAGCAAGGCTTGATTCAAAACCCGAATATCTACAGTCCAGGCTGGAGGGCATACCACTCCATCAACTCGGTACGGTCGAAAATATGGCGACCACTGCTCTGTTTATGGTCTCTCCTGAAAATGAATTCATGAATGGCTCGATAGTGCTTTCAGATGGCGGCGTCACTGCAGGGTAGAAACCATGCACGATGCGATGATGAGAATTTCAAGAAAGAAGTTTTTTTTTCTGATAATTCTAGTCTGCATCTTCATCATCTATCCGTTTCAAAATATCGCCAAAGGAGAAACTACCCTTGACACCCACCAAACGCTCACCGCATTGGTATCAAGCAGAACGAAGTGGTTATTGACAGCCCCTGTCGAAAAAGGCTTCTCCGCGACAAAAACGACTCTACTGGCTTTTACAATGGATGGAGATTTTCATCCCATCACCTTCAAGAAAACTGGCGGAGTTTTTCATGCGAATGTGCAAGACCACCCCACTCCTTCCGATCTGGCTGCGAATGTTCCTCCCACGCAATTGCCGGATGGGAGTTTTGTCGGCGCAGGAAAAAGCGGAATGTTCATCAATGTCGACACCATCGAGCGACGTTGGTCATTCGTCTGGCCGAGTATTCGCCCTTCAATCCTATCGAAACCAGCTGTATTGGACAGAGATGATGTAGCCATGGTCGGAGTCGATGGCTCCATACTTTTATTCCAAAAAAAAGAGGACAAATGGCTGCAAACCCAACTCATCGAAGCGAAAACAGCAAGAGTATTGCCAGACGCTGTTTTGACAGCAGCTGATCTGGATGGAGATGGTCGAAAAGAACTCATCGTGCCTGCTGTACCATCTAAGCGAGACAGGGGCGCCGTGCTCGGCGATGACATCGAACCTACAGAAATTCACGCATATCGATTCAACCAAAAATCTCTCCAATTCATGGCCAAATACACCGCAGGCAAGAATGGTGTTTTCGAAACAATTGGCACCCTTGCCTCGGACTTGGACAAGGATGGAAAACAGGAAATTCTCGTCACTAAAAGCGATGCCGACAGTGGGGCGGCTCATCTCGTTTTGGGAATGAGGGAAAAAAAACTCACGCTCAGGGCCCGAAGTGGCGCAATCGGGTCCGGAAATCGCTGGGCGCATCTATTGGGCGCATTCAACATAGATGGCAGCGCTGCAAAAGTTCTTGCCGTTGAAACGCCCCACCTGTCAGGCTTTTTGCTGGCGCTGCGGCTTAGCGGAAAACGACTCCGCGAGCGAGCTCGAATCGCTGGTGTCACTACACATTCGATTGGCTCTCGTAACCTTTGGGAGTTTACATTGCTAAGGCGCAAAGGCGTTGTGGAAGTCGTGATGCAAGAGATTGGTCGGCAGCATTTGAGTGGGCTCGCGCTCTTCGGAAATCGCTGGCATTTCAGATGGTCGCGGCCTATTCCCTCACCTGTTCGATCCAACATACTCACCGCAGATTTCAACCAAGACGCGAAAGACGACATCGCTTTCGTCGATCAATCCGGCCTCGTGCATATCTATTTATCCAAGTAAACTCTCATCAATTCAATCTCGATATGGGAATTGATTCGAACTACGTAACATCCCCTCTAGTCCTTAAGACCAATACGTCTTAGAATGGCGCAAGTCACGCTAATTATCGTTCCCCTGAATATTGAAAAAGGCATCGCGCCCCGGGTAGACGGCCGCATCTCCCAGCTCTTCGTTAATGCGGAGCAGTTGATTGTATTTCGCCAGACGATCCGAGCGGCTGGCGGAACCCGTTTTTATCTGGCCCGCGTTCGTGGCGACCGCCAAATCGGCAATCGTCGTATCCTCGGTCTCACCCGAGCGATGGGATACAACGGATGTATATCCTGCTCGCGTCGCCATCTCGATTGTTTCGCGAGTTTCCGTCAAAGTGCCGATCTGGTTCACTTTAATCAGGATGCTGTTGGCCACTCCTTCGGCGATACCCCTGGAGAGTATCCCTGCATTCGTGACGAATACATCATCACCTACAAGTTGCACTTTATCGCCAATTGCTTCGGTCAAGGCGGCCCATCCTTTCCAGTCATCTTCAGCACAGCCATCCTCGATAGACATGATCGGATATTGACGAACCCATGACTCATAGAGCGCGACCATTTCATCCGGTGTTTTCTTGCTTTTGTCCGACCAGCGGAAGACGTATTCCCCTTTTTCAAAAAGCTCGCTCGACGCCGGGTCGAGGGCAAGGACTACATCTTTTTCCGGTTGATAGCCCGCCTTCACGATGGCTTCGAGAATCGTTTCAACCGCCTCTTCGTTATCCCGTAAATCAGGAGCGAAACCTCCCTCATCTCCAACGGCCGTGCTGTAACCCCGGTCCTTGAGAACTACTTTCAATTGGTGAAAAATCTCGACACCCATTCTCAAGGCATCCGGAAAGCTCTTCGCACCAACGGGCATGATCATGAATTCCTGAAAATCCACGCAGTTATCCGAGTGCGCGCCACCGTTGAGAATGTTCATCATCGGAACCGGAAG
>WTGD01000335.1 GCA_011523725.1 Nitrospinota bacterium | reverse complement strand
CACCCTGGCCCCCGCCGATGCAGGCGCGCTCGACGCCGAACTGCCCGCCCCTTTGCTCGAGCGCGCTCAGGCAGGTGGCGATGATCTTGCCCCCCGTAGCGCCCACCGGATGACCGAGCGCGATGGCGCCGCCGTGCACGTTCAGCTTTTTTCTGTCCCACTCGAGTTCGCGCTCACAGGCGATGACCTGGGCGGCGAACGCCTCGTTCACCTCGATCAAATCCATGTCTTCGAGCGCCAGCACCGCGCGTTCGAGCGCCTTCGGAATCGCCGTAATAGGCCCCAATCCCATGTAGCGGGGCTCCACGCCCGTTGAGGCGTAGCCGCGCAGGACGGCGATGGGTTTCGCGCCCAACTCGTCCGCCTTTTCCCTGGACGCCAGCACGAGAGCGGAGGCCGCATCCGCCTGACAGCACGAGTTACCGGGGGTAACGGAGCCGTTCTTATCGAAAACGGGCCTGAGGCGGCCCAGTTTTTCCATCGACATGCCGCTGCGCGGCGTCTCGTCCTTATCGAAGAAGGTTACTTCTCCCTTGCGCCCCTTGAGTTCGACCGGCACGATCTCATCGGTGAACTTCCCGTCCTCGATGGCCGCCACGGCCTTCTCCTGGCTTTCGAGCGCGTACTCGTCCTGCTCCTCGCGGCTCAGGTTGTATTTTTCCACCAGGTTCTCCGCCGTCACGCCCATGAGTTGTCCCGAGAGCGGATCCTCATAGCCGTCCTTGTAGATCAGGTCCAGGAACTGCGCGTGCCCGAAGCGGTTCCCCCACCGCGCGCCCGGGTTCACGAAGGGCACGTTGGAGGTGCTCTCCACGCCTCCGGCCAAGACGACCTCCGCATCGCCCGCGCGAATCGCCTGCGCGGCCAGGGCGGCGGCCTTGATGCTCGAGCCGCAGCGCTTGTTGATCGTGTAGGCGGGCGTCTCCTTGGGAAGACCCGCGCCCACCGAGATGAGCCGCGCCGAATTGGGACCCACGCCCGCCTGCCAGCCGTGGCCGATGATGGTCTCGTCGAAATGTTCCGGCTCCACGCCCGATCGAGCGATGGCTTCCCGCGCGATGCGCACGCCCAACTCAGGGGCGGCCATGCCTTTGAGCGCGCCGCCGAAGGCTCCGCCCGGAGAACGAACGCTGCTGAGAATGACGACTTCTTTCATGTAAGCCCTCAACTTTCAAAGAGATGAGATGCCTCTCCTCCAAAATGCCAGAGCAGAGAACTCGAATGCCTGAAATGGTATCTATATGCGCCAGGAGTTCTTATGGCATATCTCGAACGCGATAGGCAAGGAATGGGGCGAAGTCGAGTTCTGAGAACGCCTGGGACGACTCGGGGACGACGCGCTTCCAAGGGAAACGCTACTCCCGTAGACGCTCCAGCAGCCCCAGGAAATCCGCCGGCGGTTCGGCCATCAACTCCCGCTCATCCCCGTCGATGGGGTGGCGGAAAACCAGCTTGTGCGCATGGAGGGCCTGTCTCTCGATGAGGCTCTGCTGATTCGATCTGCTCTTCTTGCGAGACCCCCTTGGCAACCGCCCCAGGCCGTACACCGGATCGCCCAGCACGGGATGCCCGATGTGGTTCATGTGCACCCTGATCTGATGCGTTCTGCCCGTCTCGAGCGTTATGCCCAAAAGCGATGCGTCTCCCAGCACTTCACGGATTGCGAAGTGAGTCACCGCACGGCGACCGCTCTCCACGACCGCCATGGCCGTCCTGTGTGTGGGGTGGCGGCCGATGGGGGCGTCTATCGTCCCCTCCCCCTGGGCGGGGATGCCCCGGACGATGGCCAGATAGTGACGATGTATACGGCGCGCCTTCAGATCGGCGGAGAGTCTTCCGTGCGCGGCATCCGTTTTCGCCGCTATCAGCAGGCCGGACGTGTCCTTGTCGAGTCGGTGAACGATGCCGGGTCTCTCCACCCCGCCGATGCCCGAGAGCTGCCCCCTGCAGTGATGCAGAAGCGCCGCTGCCAGGGTTCCCTTGCGCTGGCCAGCACCGGGGTGAACCACCATGCCGGGCGGCTTGTTAATCACGAGAAGGTGGGCGTCCTCAAAACGAACATCGAGCGCAATCTCTTCGGCCTCGATATGGGAGGGCGCAGGAGGCGGCAGCGTCACCACGACGCGCGCACCGTTCGGAAGAGCGTGCGCCGCTTTCGTCTCGATTCTCCCATCGACGGACACCATGCCGTCCCGGATGAGTCCCTGCACGCGGGAGCGGGAGAGGTCTTTCAGGCTCTGGGCCAGATACGAATCGACCCGCTTGGCGCCTTCATGGCAGGTCAGCGACCGGGTTCTTACGCCCTCCACTGCCATGCTCATAACTTGATGAGGGCGCCGATGACGCGCGTTCTCATATATATCGTCCCCCGGACCTGATCGCCCGGCGCGAGGAGATCGTGGTAACCCTGTGCGGCCAGAAACCAGCCTTCCTTGATGATTTTCCCGCTCCCGAGCGTCAGCGGGCGCATACCGATGCCGCGAACGATGTTGAGGTAATACTTCTCCTCCAGAAACGCGATCTTGTACCAGAAGATGTAAGCATTTTTGGACGCGATCCGGCCCTCGAAACTCACGGGCTCGCTCCTCAGATCTATGAGCGCGCGCGAGGTTCTCCAGAACGAATAGGCGAGCAAAACGCCCAGCAGCGAGGCGGCGGCGTAGAAGAGCGTTTCTTCCTTAAGTGGGCGCTGCGCAAACAGGTAACCCAGACCCGATATGCACACGAGAGAAACCACGCCCCAGAAAATAGACGCGTTCCACAGATAATGGCGCGCATATCCGCGCGCCCTGGTCGCCGAGCCTACGGAGGGCTTGTTCCGGCTCGCATGCGTTCCCGAGAACGGGAAAGGGCCCAGCATTTCCACCCCTCCGGGTAAGAAAATCGGCTGTTCTACCGGACGAATCGCTCCCCTGCGCCGGGCGCGGCGGCCTATCCGCCCCCCCTTGCCGATGCGGATTCAGGCGTGCCCCGCAAGAGGTCGACTATCATCAGTCCGACTCCGACCGTTATCCCTGAGTCCGCGAGGTTGAACGCGGGCCAATGGTATTGCCCGTAATAGAACAGGAGATAGTCGATCACCTCGCCATAAGCGACCCTGTCGACAAGATTCCCCAGGCCGCCGCCGAAAACGAGAATCATGCCCGCTTTCGCCCAGAGGTTTCCGGGCGAATGCGTGCGGTATAGATAGAGGACGAAGGCCAACGCGGCCAGGGTGGCGCAGATGAAGAAAAGACGTCCCCACAGGGAAGGCAGGCCGTCCAGAATGCTGAACGCCCCGCCGGAATTTCTCAAATATACCAGATTGAAAAAACCCGGGATCACGGCCACAGAATCGCCGAGAGTGAAGGTTTTATCGACGATTTGCTTGATTACCTGATCGGCCAGGGCGAAAAGAGCAGCGATGAGGAAAAACGGCTTGAGCCCCGGCCTTCGGCTCACGAAAGCACCTTCGCGACGATGCGGGCGCAGCGCGCCGAGAGGTCGGGGAAGCGGGGGTCCGAGCCCACGTCTTCGGAGATTTTCCAGGACATGGCGCATTTCGCCCCCCGCGCCTCGCTCACCTCGACGGCCAGACCCTCTACCTCCTCGCTCCGGTAGGCATCGCCCGAGGGCGCCTCGCCGGCGCCGGCGAGCGCGGCGCCCGAGACGATGAACACGTCTTCCATCTCGGATTCCAGGGCCGCGAGCTTCTCGCGCATCTTCTCCTCTGCGAAGAGCCTCACTCTGAAATTGAGAGAACTCCCCTTGCCCTTCTCCTGATTCTGGCGGACGAGTTCGAGCGCCTTGAGCACCTCGCCCCTCGCGCGCATAAGCGGCTCCCACTTCTCCTCCAGCGCCTCGTCGCGCCGCGCGGCGTCGGCCTCGGGCAGGGACGCCAGGTGGATGCTCTCGCCGTGGAGTTTCGGCGTCAGTTGATAGGCTTCTTCCGCCGTGAAGGGCAGAATCGGCGCCATCATGCGCAAGAGCGCGTCCAGCACCTCGTGCATGGTGCTGACGCCCGATACCCTGTCCACGTCGTCGGGCAGGGAGATGTAGAGCCTGTCTTTCAGCACGTCGAGATAGAACGAGGACAAATCGACCGCGCAGAAGTTGTTGAGCGCATGGTAGACGGCGTGAAACTCATAGTCCGCATAGGCCTGCCGCACGCGCTCGACGAGCTTGTCCAAGCGGCTGATGATGAGCCTGTCGATCTCCATACGCTCCGCCAGAGGAACCGCATCCTCCCCAGGGTCGAAACTTTCATAATCCCGCAAATTGCCCAGCAGGAAGCGGCACGTGTTCCTTATCCGGCGGTAGGCCTCGGCCATGCGGTCCAGAATCTGCGGGGAAATGCGGATGTCCTCCCTGTAATTCTCCCCGGCGACCCAGAGCCTCAATATCTCGGCGCCATATTTCTTGATAATTTCTTCCGGCGCGATCGTGTTGCCCAGCGATTTGCTCATCTTCTTGCCCTTGCCGTCCACCACGTAGCCGTGAGTGAGCACCTCGCGGTAGGGCGCGGCGTCCCTCACGCCGACGGCGGCGAGCAGGGAGCTGTGGAACCAGCCCCGGTGCTGATCGCTGCCCTCCAGATACATGTCCGAAGGCCAGGTCAACTCCTCTCTTTTCTCCAGGACGGCCGCCTGGCTCACGCCCGAGTCGAACCACACGTCTAAAATGTCGGTCTCTTTCCTGAAAGACGCGCCGCCGCATTCGGGGCAGGTGAAACCTGGCGGCAGAAGATCGGCGGCCTGTCTCTCGAACCAGACATCCGCGCCGCCTTCTTCCATGAGATCGGCCACGCGGTGCGCCACTTCCGCGTCCACGACGACGTGTGCGCAATCCTCGCAATGAAAGGCGACGATGGGCACGCCCCAGGAACGCTGGCGCGAGATGCACCAGTCCGGCCTGTTCTCGATCATGCCGTAGATGCGCTCCTCGCCCCAGGGCGGCACCCAGGCGACCTTTCGAATCTCCTCTAGCGAGCGCTTCCTCAAATCGCCGTGCTCCATCGAGATGAACCACTGCGGCGTCGCGCGGAAGATGGTCGGCCTGTGGCTGCGCCAGTCGTGCGGATAGGGGTGGGTGTAATCCTCGACCGCGAACAGGCGGCCCGATTCGCGCAGATGCGCGATGATGTTCGGGTCGGCGTCGAAGACGAATTGACCCCCGAAATGCGCCACGTCGTCGGTGAATTTCCCGTCATCCGCAATGGGGCTGTAGACCTCGAGGCCGTATTTGAGGCCGGTCTCGTAGTCCTCGCGCCCGTGGCCGGGCGCGGTGTGGACGACGCCCGTTCCCTGATCGAGGGTGACGTAATCGGCCTTCACGACCAGCGAATCGCGCTCCACCCAGGGATGCCGGGCGTGCAGGCTTTCGATCTCACCTCCTTGAAAGCCTGCCACCTTCTCGAAGTCGCCGCTCATCCCCTCTTTTTCGGCCAACGCTTTTAACTGAGGCAGAAAATGCTCGTGAAATATCAGCAACTCTTCCCCGTGTCGGAACACGCCGTATTCAAGCGTTTCACTGAACGCCAGCGCCAGATTGGCGGGCAGCGTCCAGGGCGTCGTCGTCCAGATAAGGACGCTTAGCGGGTGGCCCCGGCCGGCTTCACCCAAACCGGGAATTTTTCCCGCCCAGCCGGGAAGCTGAGCCTCGGTGATGGGGAACTTCACGTAGATGCTCGGCGTGGTGACGTCCTCATATTCCACTTCGGCTTCCGCCAGCGCGGTCCTCAGACCCGGCGCCCAGTGCACGGGTTTGAGACCCAGATACACGCTGCCGCGCTCGATGAAGCGCGCCAGCTCGCGCACCGTGGCGGCCTCGTAGTCGTAGCTCATGGTGAGGTAGGGCCGCTCCCAGTCCCCGAAGACGCCCAGACGCTTGAACTCATCTCGTTGGATGTCGATGTATTTCTCGGCGTATTCGCGGCACATCCTGCGCTTTTGCACCTCGTCGATCTCGAAGCGCTTGCGGCCGAGCTCCTTGTCCACCTGGTGTTCGATCGGCAGACCGTGGCAATCCCACCCCGGCACATAGACGGCGTCGAAGCCGGCCATCTGCTTCGATTTCACCACGACGTCCTTCAAAATCTTGTTCAGCACCGTGCCCAGGTGGATATGCCCGTTCGCATAGGGGGGGCCGTCGTGAAGAACGTATTTCACCCGACCCTGCGATGCGTCCCTGATCTTCTCGTAAACCTCCTTCTCCTCCCAGGTTTCGAGCATCTGCGGCTCGCGCTGGGGCAGGTTCCCCTTCATGGGAAACGAGGTTTTGGGCAGGTTCAGCAGTTCCTTGTAGTTCGTCGTCATTTTCTCTCTCATTCAACCTCTACGTTTGATTCATCACCGAAACGGGCGCAGCGGGTATGCCCGCCGCCTCCCTCACGAGGCGCATCGTCTTTTGCGCCTCCGCCCTGGCTTTGGCTCCCCCCTCTGCCAGAACGCCTTCCACGTAGCCGATATCCCCTTCCAGGCGTTTTCTCTCCTCCCGATATGGCGCGAAATACGCATCCATCTTCTCGAAGAGAAGCTGCTTCGCGTTGCCGTAGCCGAACCCGGGCGTGCGGTATTTCTCCCTCAACTCCTCCTGTTCCGCCTCGTCCGCAAAGAGCTGATACAGGGCGAACACGTTGCAGGCGTCGGGGTCTTTCGGCTCTTCGAGCGGGGTGGAGTCGGTGACTATCGACATCACCCGCTTTCTCAAGCGTTTTCCCTCCTCGAAAATCTCTATCGTGTTGCCGTAGCTCTTGCTCATCTTCTGGCCGTCGAGGCCCGGCACCTTCGCTCCCGCATCGAGCCTCACGGTGGGCAGGGGGAAGATTTCCCCATAGGCGTTGTTGAAAGCAAGCGCCATGTCCCGTGTCATCTCGAGATGCTGCACCTGATCCTCTCCCACCGGCACGACCGTGGAGCGATAGATGAGGATGTCGGCGGCCATGAGCATCGGGTAATAGTAAAGCCCCATTGAGGGGGTGATGCCCCTGGCCACCTTGTCCTTGAACGACGTGGCGCGGTCCAGAAGCCCTTTGCCCGTGACGGCGGAGAGCATCCAGGCGAGTTCGTTCACCTCGGGCACGTCGGACTGGCGGAAGAAAACCGCCTTTTCAGGGTCCAAGCCCAATGCGAGGTAGTCCATCGCCACGTCGAGCGTCTGGCGGGCGAGGAGGTCCCCCTCCTGCACCGTCGTCATGGCGTGATAGTTCGCGATGAAGTAGAAAGCCTCGGCCTCATCCTGGAGCGCGATGTGCTGTCTGAGCGCGCCGAAATAGTTGCCCAGATGCAGTTTTCCCGAGGGCTGCACGCCGGAGAGAAACCGCGTCGGCCGGTTCTTCTCGTTCTGGCTGTCCGTCATCCGTGTGTCCTTCTTCCGCACGCGGGCAAGCAGCCCGCTACGCCAAACCGAAGATTCTGAGAAGATTTAACACAAAAACCTGCTCGGCCGTAGCCAGAGCGATGAAAATCGGCATCATGATCGTGTGGAAAACGCCCAGCAGCAGCAAGCCCAGCACGATGAAAAAACCGAACGGCTCGCTGCGCGAGTATTGCCACGCCAGTCTTCTGGGCAAGAGCCCCATGACGATCCTCCCCCCGTCGAAGGGGAGGATGGGAATCAGGTTGAACGCCGCGAGCGCGGTGTTGATGGTGAAGCTCGCCCGCAGCATCAATATGATCGGCTCGCCCACGAAGGTGTAGCCCATGCCCGAGCCGCGCAGCAGAGAAAACAGAAAACCGCTGATGATGGCCAGGATGAAGTTCGTCGCCGGTCCCGCGAGGGCCACCCACATCATCCCGCGCCGGGGATGGCGGAAATTCCCCGGATTCACCGGCACCGGCTTGGCCCAGCCGAAGCCCACGCCCGCCATCATGGAGATGACGAAGGCGAGCGTCCCCATCAGATCGAGATGGACGATGGGGTTCAGGTTCAGACGCCCCAGCATGCGCGCGGTGTTGTCGCCCAGCTTATCGGCCATCCAGGCGTGCGCCACCTCGTGAAAGGTGAGCGCCAGCAGAATCGCAGGTATCGCGATCAGCAACTGCTGAATGAAATCCGAGGAGAACAAGGCAGTCCCTTACCCCGTCAAGAGAGGCGACGATGAACAAGCGACGTGAACCCTGGAAACTCACAAAACCGGGCGCCTCACACCGCAAACCAGCCGGATTCTAGGGGCTTGGGACGAGGGGGTCAAACGCGAAACGCGCCGTGAAAAACCGGCCTCGCGGCTATCCTGCCCCGCCGAACGAATCCCGGAAGAAAATCTCGGCGGGGTCCTTGCGCGCGGGCGGCTTGTTGTCCTTGGCCTGCACGTCGGGGTGCAGATCTTCCGTCTTGCCCGGATACCCCACGGCGAAGAGCGCCGCCACGCGAAACGGCTCGGGAATGTTGAAGTTCTCAAGCACCGACGGCTCGTCCCACCCCGCCATGGCGTGAACGGTCAAACCGAAATCGCTACCCTGGAGCAGGAGATTCTCGAGCGCCATCCCGACGTCGAGCAGATAGCGTTGCTGCCCGAAACGCTCGGGCTGCTCCTCGGGGTTACCGAGGATGATCATCTTGAGCGGAGCTGCGGCCGCCCACTGGCGGTTCCCTTCGTTCAGGCATTCGTTGAACTTCGCCTGCGCCTCTTCGGACTCGACCACGATGACGCGCCAGGGCTGGCGGTTGTTCGAGGACGGCGCCCAGCGAAACGCCTCCAGCATGGCTTCGAGCTTCTCGGGCTCGGGCGGCACGCCGTTGAAGGCGCGCAGGCTTCTGCGGTTCTTGATGAGCGGGTGCATCCGTTACTTCCCTCCTTGAAAAAAAGAACGATTGCGAAAACAACACAGCTATTTATACCGAACACGAAACCCAGGCAACTTCTTCATCAATCCCGACCATATATAGCGCAATCCTTGCAGAGATTGCCTCACATGGACGACTCGTTATACAGAGATAGAACGAAACGAAACAACCTTGAATCTCGATTTTGCTTTGGTTGACATCAACAAGGTTCGATGCGTATATTAGATTCAACATAGCCACCACGCCTCTCATTGATGATGTCTTTCGATGATGCGCAACCTTGGTGGCTTTTTTTATGCTTGCGTTTGGACGATCTAGTGCTCGAAAACTACCAAAAACCGGCTCTTACCTTTGATCAGCAATTGGATCGACTCGTTGATCGTGGCTTGATTATAGACGACAAGACTTACGCCTTACCCAAGCTAAAGACCATCAACTATTTCCGCCTAAGCGCTTACTGTTATCCATTCCGTATACGGGACGAGCATTCCAACGTATCAAGCAACTTCATCCCGGGTGCAAATTTCAGCGAAATCATCAAACTATATGAGTTCGACCGCCAGTTGCGATTGATGATCATGGACGCCATGGAGAAGGTGGAAGTTTATATCCGCACTTTATTTGCTTACCACCTCGGCCATGCCTACGGTCCTTTCGGGCATACCGACGCATCGAATTTCCACCCGAAATTCGACCACGGACGCTGGCATGAAAAAATCGAAGAAGAAGCGGAGCGCTCTAGCGACACCTTTATTAAACACTACAAGCGTAAGTATTCGGGTTTTCCTGCTTTGCCGATATGGATGGCCGCGGAAGTGATGTCACTCGGTAGTTTGTCTTTCGGCTATGAGGGGATGAAGAACGACGAAAAGAGAATGATCTCCCGGCAACTAGGGCTTCACCATAATCGATTGGCAGATTGGTTACATAAGCTAACCTACATCCGCAATGTATGCGCACATCATAATCGGCTTTGGAACAGAGCGCTTTCAATTCGACCAGAGGCTGTGCGCGATCCCGTTTGGAATCCGCCGGTTACGCCCAGAAACGACCGCATCTTCTTTATCCTCTTGGTATTGCGATATTTATTGAAGACCATGAATGATGGAGATCGCTGGCATCAACAATGTACGGCTCTAATCGAGCCGATAGCCCAAGAGAGGCGTTGGCGTGTGGCGATGGGAGTGCCGGAGAACTGGAAAAAGCACCCGATATGGCGTTAAAAATCAATACGTCCTTCGCATAATCCCTTAGCTATGCGACGCATGGCAGCCGAACCGTGATTTCGGCGAGAGTATTTACTCAGAACCCTCGAACCTGGCGTCGCGCCAGGCGACGGCGGCGCGAAGGCCCTCTGTTCGCGCAATTTCCAGGAAGCGGGCCTTGTCCTCCGTTCCCCTGCCCTCGATCATGAGGTCCAGGTCGAGCGCGGCTTCGAGCGCGCGGCCCATCCCCATGATCTCGTAGGTGCGGTTGAGCGCCAGCTTGGTCGCGCGCAGGAGGCTCTGGTCCACCCGCGTCATCTTCCCCGCCAGGGAGATAGCGGTATCGAGCACATCGGCTTCGGGAACCACGCGGTTCACCAGCCCGATGCGGTGGGCCTCACGGGCCGACACACCGTCTTCTCCGGTCAGGATGATCTCCTTCGCCAGCTTGGGATTCGTGAGCCAGGGCAGCAGCATGACGACAATGCCTGCGCCGAACTTGAGCTCGGGCTCGCCGAACACGGCGTCCTCCGCCGCCACGGTGATGTCGCACCCGAGCGCAAGCTCGCATCCCCCCGCCAGGGCGTGTCCGCGAACGGCGGCGATCGTGGGTTTGGCGAGATTCCAGAAGCGCATGACGGCGTCGAAATCCTGCCGGAGCGCGCGCCGCCACTCGGCGAAGCCGACGGGGGTGTTCTCCGCCTGCTCCTTTAAGTCGAAGCCGGATGAAAACGACTTGCCCTCCCCCGTGAGAACGGCGACGAAGATGGTATCTTCCGCCTCGATGAAATCGCACGCCTCGTTCAACTCGCGCAGCATGACGCGGTTCATGGCGTTCAGCCGCTCGGGGCGGTTCAGGCTCACGAGCGCAACGTGGCCGCGCACCTCGAACAGGAGCGTCTCGAAAGCGGGTATGTTCATCAGGAACTCTGCCTCTTCAGAAACGCCAGAATCGCCGCAGCGGAGGCTTCGGGGCGTTCGGAATAGAAGTGATGGCCCGTGTTCTCGACGATGACGAGTTCCGCCCCCGGAATCCGCCCGGCCATCCGCCTCGAGTTCTCCGTCGGCACGAGAACGTCCGCCTCGCCCGATATGACGAGCGTGGGAACATCCAAAGTGCGGATCTGTTCTGATACGTCGAACGCCGCCATCCCTTGGTTGCGCCTTTCGATTTCCTCCTTGCTGATGGGGAAGCGGCGCTTGAAGCCGTCGTAGAAAGCGACCACCTCGGGCCTTTCGTCTATCGTCTCGGGATGGAAGAGCGTTTCCAGGGCCGCCCGGCGTTCAACTTCGGTGGCATCGGGCGCACCGCCCCGCGCGCGCGTCTCGCGGACGCCCGGTGCGGGCGCTACCTTCTCCGCTCCCCCAAAGTGAGAGCACGCGACGATGAGGCTCTTGAGTCTTCCCGGAAATTTCACCGCGAAGGCGAGTGCGATGGTGCCGCCGTAGGAACCTCCCATCAGGTGAAACGAGTCGAGTCCCAACCCGTCGACCAGTCCCAGGAGGTCTTCCGCCATGCGGGCGGGAGCGCGGTCGCCATCATCATGATGCGCTTTCGTCCGGCCCGTCCCCCGGTTGTCCGGCATGACGAGGCGGTAATCCGCGGCGAGAAGCCCGCGCAGCTTCCCCCAGACCTCCACCGTGGCCGTCAGGCCGCCCACCATCACCAAGGGCTCGCCCGCGCCCTCTTCCTCGTAATAAACCTCGAGCCTTCCCCGGCTCTCGACTTCCAGCGTCGCCACCAGATACTCCTCTATCGCGCGTCAGCCACCCGCATTCGTGCGAATCAATACGCATGGCCGGCTTAGTCGCGCCACCTCAAACTCCTTACGCGCCCAGCTTCTCGGCCATCCAGTCCGCCATGTAGCCCACGACGGGAGCGACGTAGTCCATGTGGCAATGCTGGGAGCCGCCGTCGGTCCCCTTGTAGACCCGCAGGGTCTTGTCCTTCGATCCCGCCGCCCTGTAGAGCGATTTCGCGTCCGCGAGCGGGATTTGCTGGTCATCCTCCCCGTGCACGAGCAGGAAGGGGCACTTCATCCGCTGCACCACGCCGTCGAGCCGGAAGCCTTCGAGTTTCGCCAGACCCTCTTCCGCCGTCTTGACGTTGAAACTCCACGCCAGGTGGTTCCCCGGCGAGGGAAGCTGAATCCTGAACGCCGCCTCGATGCGCTTTTTCCATATCGCGTGGTAGTCCCATATCGCGCCGTGGGCGAGACAGGCCTTGAAGCGGCGCTCCATGCTGGCGGTTCTGGGCGCGTAGTATCCCCCCAGGCTCGACGCCATGATGCCCGCGCGCTTCGCGTTCACGTCCCCCCGTTTCTCCAGCCAGTCGAGAATCGCCGAGCCCGCCACCTCGTAGTCGTGCCTCAGATAAATCTTGCGGAAGCGGATGGCCTCGCCCACGCCGGGGCTGTCGACCACCACCACGCTCATGCCGCGCCGGGCGAGCGCGCCCGCCGAGATGACCATGGGCGATTCCTTGGTGCCGTCGAAACCCGAGTACAGAACGACCACGGGGGGCCTCGATTTGCGCGTGTTCTCCGCGTGGACGAAATAGCCGGGCAGCGACTTGCCCCCCTCGTAGGGGATATCGACGATCTCCACTTTAGGCCTGTCGTTCAGGCGGACGTAGCGCTGGAAGCTGTCGATGGATTTGCGGTAGACGCCCTGCGAAGCATTGTCCTTCGGGAAGCGGAAGCGGTCGGCCATCTGGTGATAGGTGGAGGAGCGGCAGAAATGGCCCGCCGCCGTGAGGTTCTTGCCGCGACGCTGCGCCGCGACGCCCATCGCGCGGATGCGGTCGCCCATGCGCTTCCACTCCTCGTACCAGTGTTCGTCGTTGCCGACGTCTTTATCGAGATTCCGGCAGACCTCGAAAATCTCCGACGTATCCGCCCCGCCGCCCGCCACGCGCATCAGCCCCATGGAGGTGATGAACGACCAGCGATAGTTGTCGGGAAAGTAGGTGAACCAGGGAACCTTGCGAACCGCTTTGACGACCATGCGTGCTCTCCTCGTATGTCGATATATGGAACCGCTCTTGCCTGTGATGCGGCCAAGTATACGCGAGATGATCCGCTTCTTGGAATCGGGTTATGATTCCCAATCCTTTTCGGCGGTTGAACACTCCAAGGAGGTCATACATGCCTTTTTACAGCACCGAGACCATCGAGAACGTACAGCTCCGCACGGGAAACCCGGGCGAGTACAAGCCCCTGGCCGGGGAGTTCATGAAGGCGGGCGTGGTCACCTACCGCAGGGGCACGGGCTCGAAGCCCCACTGGCACGAGGACGAGGAGCAATACATCTACGTCATCGAGGGGAAGCGATACATGCGCCTGGGCGATGAGGAGCGGATCATCGGCCCCGGCGACATCGTCCACATCCCCCGGGGAACGCTCCACGGCGGCAGGACGCTCACCGAAAAGGCGGTGATGTTCGTGGCGAAATCCCCCGCCGAAGACCCCGACCTGGGGGCAGACCACCACTACCCGGACGACCTTCAGGACATCATCAAACACCTCGACGCCAAGGCGGAGGAGCTTAACGGGGAGGTGTAGATAATCGGACGATGTCGGCTGTAGGGACAGGCCCCTGTGCCTGTCCGAGGTCGCGACCTGTCCCTACGAGAGTGATTCGCTTTACTAAAACGGATCATCCGGCGGCGGCGCATCGGGCGCGGCTTCGCCCGCGGCCACCCCCTTGAGGCTCCAGGTAGTGTCCTTGACGTAGATGGCCTCGACCTCCTCGATCATCTCCGCGGCGTGGACCTCGTTCGCGGGGATGTGGATGACGTCGCCGGGGCCCAGCTCGTGCACCTCGCCGCCCATCGTGAACTTCTGCCTCCCGCGCATGATGTAGATGAACTGCTCGCAGGCGTGATAGTGGGGCTTCGCCTCCGTGCCCGCCTCCCAGATGCGGTGGCAGAAATACATCCGCTCCCCCTTGATGCTCTCCCCGTGGCCCGAGGAGAGGCCGGGGTTCTGCCGCACGTCCTTCAGGTCTTCGAACCGGTATATGGGCATTTCATACTCCTTGCGTTTCAGGTCTCTCGCCTGAACTTGAAAGATGAACTCTTGCCTCACCCCCGCACTTTACGGATAAACGCCGCCACGGCTCGCCCTATCTCATCGGGGCAGTCCTCCTGCCCGTAGTGGCGCGTCGAGATGGTGATCTCCTCTTGGTTGGGCCACTCGCGGCAGAACGCGCGCGCGGCCCCCGCCAGTGCGTGTCCGTACTCGCAGTTGATGAAGAGCTTGGGGAGATCCCCGCTCGAGCGCAGATAATCGCTGTAGCGCTTCACGATCTCGTAGTTGTCCGCCGGCTCGCCCTCGAAGGGGATCTCACAGGCCCACTGGTGGGTCTGCCTTCTTTTCCGGGAGTCCCGGGTGGGTTTTCTATAGGCCTCTTTTTCCGCCTCGCTCAGATCGCGCACGATTCCGCGCTCGAGGAGCATGGTCTCGACGAAAAAATTATCCTCCATCACCATGCCTAGCCCCGCCTCGCCGCGCAGCGTCTGGAACTGCGCGATCCTGTCTTCGGGCATGTCCGTCCAGAGGCGCGGGCGCACCATGGACTCCATATAGGCTAAGCCGACTGTCTGCTCCGGGAACCGCGCGACGCGGTGGAAGCCCAGCGCCGCGCCCCAGTCGTGGAGCACAAAAAAGGCGTTTTCCGTCGCGCCCACGGCCTCGAACCACGCGTCCATATAGGGGATGTGATCCCGGTAGCGGCAGCCGCCGCCGGGGATGTTGTCCGACTCGCCGCTGTTCATGAGGTCGGGCGCCAGGCACCTTCCCAAGCCTTCCAGGTGGGGGATCACGTTCCGCCAGAGATATGAGGTGGCCGGATTTCCGTGCAGCAAAACGATGGGTGCGCCCTCGCCCGCTTCGACATATGCCATCTCCGCGTCGAGCACCCGGACGCGCTTTCGCTCATAAGGGTCATCGGGCGATACGGGACTCATGGATGGTTCCTCTTGTTCGAATCATGCTTTCAGAAGCGGATTGCTTCGCCTCAGTTGGCCGTGCCCTCTTCCTGCCTTGGGTCGACGAGTTCGAGCCGCGCGTCTCCCTCCAGCATCCCCACCCGGTAGAGGGTGTGCGCCAGAGACTGCGGTGATTTGAATACTTGGACTCGCCTGGAGACACTCAAAAGGAGCCTTATGAAATCCACCATCCGGGCGACGGCGGAGCCATCTAGCAGCTCCAGCTCCTCTAAGTCGAGGCTCGTGATTTCGGCGCGCAAGCTCTCGCCTTCCATCGCTTCCAGAACGCGGGCCGCACCTTCGGCATCGAGGTCGCCTGAGAGCGTGAAATGCGCACCATCGCCCGAGACGGATTTTCTGAGTTCATACTGAGGATGCGAGAGCAGGGTCTGTTGCCCGGGTTTCACCGCGAATGGGACTTAATGAGAATGGACGCCCGTGAGCGGAAAGTCGATGGGCCTGTTCTCTTTTGCGCTATGCTCGATCGCCAGCGTCACCTCGAGCACGGTGCGGGCGTGTTCGGGAAGCGCGAGGGATACGCTCCGGCCCATCGTCACCCTTTCCAGGAACAGCCTCGTCTCATCGCGCATCGGCCCCCAGAAATCGCCCACCAGCCAGTCGCCCGCCATCATGGATTCGAGGAACACGACGTCCGAGGTCATGCCGTCCACATACGGCGAGGGCACGCCCTTGTTCGTCGCCATGACGGCGTTCTTGTGCGAATCGTCTATGGCGATGGCCCCCTCGGTACCCATGACTTCGAGGTCGATGGAGGTGATGTTCGCCGGCCAGTTGTCCGGCAGTATCCACGAACAGCCGAAGTTCACGGTGCCGCCGTCCTCGAAGGTGAGGATCGCCCACGCCCAGTCGCCGCAGCCCATCGGATGATGCGGGAACACCTTGCTGCCCCCCTGGGCGTAGACGCGCCTGGGCTTTCTGCCCTCGAAATACCAGAGGCAGATGTCCACCATGTAGGTGAGCGTGTCGGTGACGGGCCCGGCGTGGGCGGCGCGCTTGTAGATCTCCGCCCCGTTCGTGGTGACGTTGTAGAGCGTGGCGCGCGCGGTCTGCAGATGCCCGAGGCGGCCCCGCTGAATCTGTTCCTTGGCGTTCAGGAATCGCCGCCTTTGCCGCTGCGTGTAGCCGATGAATAGTTCGGCGTTCGATTTTTCATACGCCGCGAGAATCCTGTCCGCATCCTCCAGCGACAAGGATATCGGCTTCTCGCACAGAACGGGCTTTCCGAGTTCCAGGGCCCGGCAGACGGCGTCGGCGTGATCGAACTCAGGCGTCGAGACGATCACCGCGTCCACGTCCGCGTGCGCGATTACCGCCTCGTTGTCGCCGGTGTGGAAATCGGCCTGCGTTTCTTCGGCGATGAGTTTCGCGCGCGCCGGGTCCTTGTCCGAAAGCGCCAAAAATTTCACCTCGGGCGAGCCGGACGCCAGGTGCGCGCGCAGCCTCCCCATGCGTCCCGAACCCACGATGCCCAAACCGATCTGCTTCATCTTCTCATCTCATCCCTTGAACGGCAGTTCGATAACCTCGCCGCCCCGGCGGGCGCTCTCTTCCATGGCGAGGGTGAGTTCGAGCACGGCGCGGCCCGTCTCCGCGTCGCAAAGCGGCACTTCCTTGCCGGTGGTGACGCGCTCCAGGAACAGCCGCGTCTCGTCCCGCATCGGCCCCACGAAATCGCCCACCGCCCAGTCCCCCGGCATGGCGGAGCCCAAAAAGGCGACCTCCACCGAGGAATCGGGCGCATAGGGCGAGGGGACGCGCTCGTTGCCCACCATCATCACGTCCTTGTGGCCGTCGTCGATGCGGATGGCGCCCTCGCTCCCGAAGATGTCCATACTGATGGTCGCCACCGTGGCGGGCCAGTACTCGGGCAGCGCCCAGTTCCCGCCCAGGCACGCCGCAGCACCATCCTCGAAGGTCACGACCGCCCAGCCGTAATCGCCCATCTGATCGGGGTGATCGTGAAACACCTCGCTTCCCGCCTGCGCGTAGACGCGCACCGGTTTCCGGGGCTGGAAGAACCACAGCGCCATGTCCGCCATGTAGGTGATCTCGTCCGTGAAGGGATTCGCGTGCGGAGCGCGCAGGTAGACCTGGCGCGCCGTGGGGCGCGTGTTGTAGATGGTCATGCGCGCGGTCATCACCTCGCCCAGGCGGCCCGCGTCGATGTGCTCCTTGATGGCGAGGAACTTTCGCCTGATCCGCTGCGTGTAGCCGATGTAGAGCTCCGCACCGCCTTTGGCCTTGGACTCCATGATCCTGTCCGCATCGGGCAGCGTGAGCGCGATGGGCTTCTCCACCAGCACGGGCTTTCCGATTTCGAGCGCCATGCAGATGGCATCGGTGTGCTCGCCCTCGGGCGTGGAGACGATGAGGGCGTCCACCTGGGGGTGTTCGATGACTTCGCGATTATCCGAAGTGTGAAAGGCCGCCTCGTTCTGCTGGGCGACGGCGCGCGCGCGTTCTGCGTCGATGTCGGATATGGCGAAAAAATTCACCACCGGCGAGGTGGCCGCCAGATGCGCGCGGAGCGAGCCGATCTTGCCCGCGCCAATCAGGCCGACGCCGACCTCTTTCTTTTGAATCACCATCTTGCGTCTCTCCCTGAAATCCGGCGAATCCTACAATCCCGACCCGCGCTCCGCAAGGCGCGCAGGGCTCTCACGGCGAAACCGGCATGAGACGGAACGCCCGGCGCTCTCGAAAAGCGCCTCGCCTCTCAGATCATCCCGCCGACGAAACCTTGCTTGCGGGTTCTGGCGACCGGCTCGATACGCGCCGCCCTGGAGCGGCACTCCCGGCAGCGCAAGAGGGGTTCGAGGTCTTCCAGGCGCATTCCGCGGTGCACTCGTCCCGTCTCCGGCCGGGCCAGGAGTTCGGCGGGTTCCAGGGCCGTCTCCCGGCCGCAGGCCTTGCACCCCGCGATGAAATACCAGCCTCCTTCGGCGTAATCGCCCAGGCGAAGCGCCATTACTGGAAATCCTCGAGCCCGGGAACGCGGCCGTATCCGATCTTGGCCCCCACATAGCCGCCCGGAGGAGCGCACCCGCCGTAGCCGACGACGGTGCGCGCATAGCGGGCGTTGATCGAATCGACGGCGGCGCTCAGCCTCGCCAGCCGGCGCCCCTCGTCCGGCGCGCCGAGAGACAGCTCGAGCTGCGCTTCATCCGACGGGAGGAACCGGTCGAACGACACGGCGATCCGGAACACCGCGGCCCGGCTCCGCGCCGCGGCGAGTGCATCCCAGAGCGCCGAGAGGACGCCCAGGCAGGTCAGGTCGTCGTTCGCTCTCGGGACGGCCGCCGAAGCCGTCCAGGAGGGCGCATCGAGACAGTCGGCCGACAGGGTGAGCCTCCGGGCGAAGAATCCCTCCCGGCGCAGGCGCCGGGCCGCCTTCACCACCAGTTGTCTGGCCATCGGCCGGGCGGACCCGGCGCTGCGCTCCCCGGGAGGCAGGACCCGGCCGTGGCCGATCGAGCCGCGTCTCGTCACCGGCGGCTCCACGGCGTAGCCGTGAAGCGCGTACCAAAAGCGCGCGCCGTTCACGCTGCCCCAGATCGAACGCAGCCGTCCGGGGTCGGTGTTCCAGATGTCCTCGACACTCGCCATCCCGCTGCGCCTCAAACGCGCGCGCACGCGCCTCCCCACCCCGGGCAACGTCTCCAGCCCGAGGTGGAGCAGAGGACCGGGCAGGTCGCCGGGAAGCAACACCGTCAGGCCGTCCGGCTTTTCCAGTTCCGCGGCGATCTTGGCGAGCCACCTGTTGGGCGCACAGCCGATGGAGCAGGTGATGCGCTCCCCGACGGCGGCCCGCACCCGGGCCTTGATGCTTCCCGCGACCTCCTCGGGGCGGTCCCGGTTCCCCAGGACGGCGGCGAACTCGTCGATCGAGCAAACGACGTCGATCGGCAGCACGGAGAGCACCGCAGCCATGGCCCGATGGTGGATCCGGACGTACAGGTCCGGCCGCTGCGGCGCGAGCGCTATCCGGGGGCACAACCGGCGGGCTTCTGCGATCATGGTCCCGGTCTTGACGCCGAACCTCTTGGCCGCGGCGTTCGCGGCGATCACGCAACTGTTGCGCGCGCCCGCGAACGGTATGACCCCGACGGGACGGCCATGCAGGCCGGGGTCCGCCTGTTCCTCGCAGGCCGCGAAAAAGCCGTCGAAATCGATATAGAGCCGCTTCGGTCTGGTTGGTCGGCGCATGGCTCACCAAGAGAATAAAAAGCGAAAATACCACATCACCGGCGGTTCACGCAAGATGAAAGTCGAGGGCGCGCGGAGGGTTGTTGAAAAAGCCCCGGAGAGGGTAAAGGCAACCCCCCCTACCCCCCTTAACAGGGGGGTCTAAAAAGGCGATGCGCCCCCGCCGGGCAGAGGGGGCTTTGATTTTTCTTGCCC
>WTGD01000329.1 GCA_011523725.1 Nitrospinota bacterium | reverse complement strand
GGAGCGGGGCGAGCTCGACGGCGCGCTCGTCTCCTCGTTCGCCCTTTTTCAGATGCGCGGCGCGCGCTTCGCACCCGGCGTCGGCATCGCGAGCAAGGGCCCGGTGGAGAGCATCCGGCTCTACTGCCGGAAGCCGGCGGATTCGCTGCGCCGCGTGGGGCTGGACAGCTGGTCGCTCGCCGCAACGAACATGGCGCGCGTCTACTTGAAGCACCGCTGGGGGGCGGAGCCCGAGTTCGTCCCAATCGACCCTTTGAGACCGCCGCGAGACGACGAGTCGCTCGACGCCTTTTTGCTCATCGGAGACAATGCCCTCAGAGAGCCGCCGGGCGATCACTACGTGCTCGACTTGGGCGAGGAGTGGCAGAATTTCACCGGGCTTCCCTTCGTCTACGCGCTCTGGGTGTTCCGTCCGGGGGCGGGAGACGCCGGGGCCGCGGCGCTTCTTCAGAACGCGAAAAAAGAGGGCGTGGGACGTATCGAGGAGATCATCGACAAGTCGCTTCCGCCGGGCGTCGACAAGAACACGGCGTGGTGCTATCTCACCGAGTGCATCCGCTACGACGTGGGCGATGAGGAACTCGAAGGCCTGGGGCGGTATTATGAACTTCTCGTCGAGGACGGCCTGGCGCCCGAGGGCTGGGAGCCCCGGTTCGTCGATGAGCCGGCGGCCCGCGTGGAGGTGGTGGGAGACGCGGCTTCCAAGGAGGACGGCATGAGTGATGACCTTTGCTTCGCGAGCATTCACGACCTGGCGACGATGATCCGCAAAAAGGAAATCTCCCCCGTCGAGGTGGCCGAAGCCCACCTGCGGCGCATCGAGGCGCTGAATCCCAGGCTGTTCGCCTACCAGACGGTGACGGCGGAACTGGCGATGGAGGAGGCGCGCGCCGCCGAGGCCGAGATAATGGGCGGCCGGTGGCGCGGCCCCATGCACGGAATCCCTTACGGCGCGAAGGACATCGTCGAGACGGCGGGGGTGCTCACCACGCACGGCTCCTCCTTTCACCGCGACAACGTGCCGCGCGAGGACGCGGAGATCATCAGGCGCCTCAAGGCTGCGGGCGCGGTGATGCTCGGCAAGACGGTCACGCACGAGTTCGCCGCCGCGCCGGTGAGCATCAACCCCCACTACGGCACGGTGCGGAACCCCTGGGATACGGAGCGCATCGTCGGCGGCTCGAGCGGCGGTTCGGGCGCGGCCTGCGCGGCGGGTCTCGCGCCCTGCGCCATCGGCACGGACACGGGCGGCTCCATCAGAAACCCCGCCTCTTTGTGCGGGGGCGTGGGCTTGAAGGCCACGCACGGCCAGGTGAGTCTCAGGGGCATCTGCCCCAACTCCCTGAGCTTCGACCACGCGGGTCCCATGACGCGCACGGCGCGCGACGCCGGCCTCATGCTGCAAGCCGTGGCGGGCTATGACGCGAAGGATTCGAAGTCACAGGACGTGCCCGTTCCCGACTACACCGCGGGGGTCGAGGACGGCGTGCGCGGGAGCCGCATCCTCGTGTGCCCCGATTTCCACGGGAGCGTCGAGGTGGATTCGGAGATCACCGCCGCGTTCGAGGCCGCCGTCGAGGTGTTCCGCGCCCTGGGCGCGCATGTGGAGGAAGTCTCCTTCACGCATTACCGGAAGCTCATGGATTTGTTCCCGCTCATCACGGGGCCCGAGTTCAGCGAGTTCCACAGGCCGTTTTTCGAGCAGAACCCGGCGGGCTACGGCGAGGACGTGCTCGAGCGGCTGGAGTGGTCGTTCAAGATCGGGCAGGACGACTACGTGCGCGCCATGCGGGAGCGCGTGTTGATGCAGCGCGAGGTCGCCGCGTTCTTTGAGGGCGCGGACGCGCTCATCCAGCCCGCCATGCCTTGCGTCGCCCCGCCGATTGCGACGCTCACCGCGCAGATGAACGGGCGCGACGTATCGTACAAGAACATCCACAGGCCGTTTCTCGGCCCGCACAACGCCACGGGCTTCCCGGCGCTCGTCACCCCGATGGGCCGGAACGCGGAAGGGTTGCCCATGTCGCTCCAGATCGCGGGCGGCCCCTGGCGCGAGGCGGACGTCCTTCGCGTGGCGCACGCCTACGAGGAAGCGACGCCCGAACTCAGGAACGAGAGGCCGCCCCTCGGGACGTGAAACTTGTTATCGTCTAAAGAACTGCAGTGTCGGCCAAAGGGCCGGAGTGATGAAATGAAAGGAGAAAAGTCTTGCCGAAAGCGCGTGTGAACGGAATCGACATCCACTACATCGAACGGGGCGAGGGGACGCCGCTGCTTGCGGTGCACGGGTTCCAGAACTCGCATTTCTCCTTCACGCCCCTCTTCGACTGGCTTAGCGAACGCTTCCACGTCTACGCGCTCGATTTGCGCGGCCACGGCGATTCGGACAAGCCGCGCGGCCCCTACACCATCCAGACCTTCGCGGACGACGTCGTGGGCTTTCTGGACGCGCTCGGCATCGAGCGGGTCGATTATCTCGGACACAGCATGGGCGGGCGCACGGGCACCATGGTGGGCATTCAGCATTCAGAGCGCTTATGCCGCCTCATGCTCTCCGCCTCCTCCGCCGGCCCGCCGTCTGGCGCGTACCGGGAGATGTTCGAGACGCACCTGGGAGTGGCCGAAACCGAGGGGATGGAGGCGCTGCACGAGTTCAAGCTGCGGCGCGACGAAGTTCCCGAAGGCCTGCGCGAGGGCCCCCTGGCGGCGGAGTACAGGGAGAATTTCCTCAAGAACACGCCGCAGACCTTCGCCGATACCGCGCACGCGCTGTTCACGATGCCGGTTTTACGGGACGAGCTTCACAAAATCTCCGTTCCCACATGGGTGTGCCACGGGGCGAACGACGCGGGGCCCATCGACTTCAGCGCGGTGTACGCGGAACACGTGCCGGACTGCGCCACTTCCATCATCCCCGATGCGGGCCACAGCTCCTTTTGGGATCAGACGCAAGCCTTCATCGCCGAGATGGAGAAGTTTCTGGAGAAAACCCCCCTCTGAGCCGCTTGTCTGGAGACTGATTTCATGACCACAGATGCGCCTGCCGCCGCCTCTAAAATCGAACACTGGCGCAGACGCATGAGCCTTGGCACCGGCTGCGTTCTTTTTTTCTTTCTCATCACGCATC
>WTGD01000049.1 GCA_011523725.1 Nitrospinota bacterium | reverse complement strand
CCGCCCCTACGCAAAACGAGATGGGGTTGTAGGGGCGGACCTGTGTGTCCGCCCGCTTGTGAAACAGGCTTTTCAACAACCCCTTCACGCCGCGCATGGCGGGGAAGATGGCGGTGCGCCCGGCGTGTGGATTATTTGTTCAGAATCTCTTTCTTTCGGCGCTGGAGGTAGACGCTGCGAATCAGGGTGTAATGGTCCAGGGCGAGGGGGTCTTTTTTCAGCAGTTCGATGGGTTCGATGAGACGCTCACGGAGGTCGACGCCCTCCAGGAGCCTCACACCGAAAAGAAAATCCGCCAGATCGGATCTCTCCGCGAAGAGGATTTTTTCCTTGTCATCGCCGGTGGCGCCCACGTAATTGAGAGGATTCAGAAAGGCGTCGCCCACTTTGCCGAAGCCGTCGCGGACCGTCGATGGACCGATAATGGGGAGCACGAGGTATACGCCTTCCTCCACGCCCCACACGCCGAGCGTCTGGCCGAAATCTTCGTCGTGATACGGCACGCCCAGGCCCGTCGCCATGTCGAACAATCCCCCCACCCCCAGGGTGGTGTTGATCAGAAACCGGCTCAAGGTCATGCCGGCGCGCTCCCCCTCCCCCTGGAGGACGTCGTTCGCCAGAATGAAAGGGGCGTTCAGGTTGCGCATGAAATTGCGGAACGTATCGCGGATGGGTTTCGGGAATATGGCCCGGTATATCTTTGCGAGCGGGAGGAAAATGGCGGCGTCCAGGGCCTCGTTGAAATCGAAGACCGCGCGGTTGAAATCCTCGAACGGGTCGATGGATTCGGTCGTTTGTTCCTCTTCGTCGATACCGTGGTTCGAACCCCAGGCGACATGAGCCGGAGCGCTCAGTAGTGCGAAACCCAAAGTCAGAGCGAGCAGCACACACAGCCCCTGATTTCTCAGTATGGGTCCTCTCGTTGGGCGAGACAATGGGATTCACTCCGTTATCGCGTCGTGTCGCAGCACGGGAACATAGCGCACCCGAAATTATCGAATCAACCTCGTGAACCACATCATAGCTTGATGGATGAAGGGAAACCAGAATAATTTCCGGCGAATCCGCCCGCTACGCCAGAGAGCCTCCGCATGAGGAGCCGGCTCCCGCGGTGCAGCCGAAGCAATGATCGCCCAGAAGAATTTCCCGGCCCAGCAGATCGGCGGGCGCCACGTCCCACAGTTTCAGAAGCGTCCCGTTGCCCAGGGACATGTCGAGCATCTGGTTGAAGTCGCAGTCATACAAGGCACCGTCCCACCCCACGCTGATGAGGTTCCGGCACATCAGGCCGGGGAGCGTCCCGGGGTTGTAGGCCTCGCGCAGCGTGGTCATGTAGGAATCCAGCTTGCCGTTCACCTTCAGGTAACTGGCGAAACGGGTGATGGGCATGTTGGTGATGGTGTAGAGATGATGGAAGCGGATGCCGTAGCGCTTGAGGAGTTCGCTTTTGTAGTCCGCCTCGAGCGCTTCCTGGGGTGGCGGAAGATTATCGTCCACGGGGTTGTAGACGAGGTTCAGTTCCAGATCGCCCGGCGGGCCGAACCCCGCCTCGTTCAGATCCCGGAGCGCGCGAATGGATTTTTCAAAGACGCCGTCTCCGCGCTGGGCGTTCACGTTTTCCTCGAGATAGCAGGGCAGCGAGCAGATGAGCTCCACCCGGTTCTCGCGGTAGAAATCGATCAGGTCCTCCTGGCCCGGTTCGTAGACGACCGTGAGGTTGCAGCGAACCATCACGTGGCGGTCCTTGCGGCGGGCGCTGGTGACGATGCGCCTGAAATGGGCGTTGAGTTCCGGCGCGCCCCCCGTGATGTCCACGTTGGGTATCTGCGTATTCTCCAGCCATTCGATGATTCGGTTCGCCGTCTCCTCGGTCATGATCTCCTTGCGGTGGGGTCCCGCGCCCACATGGCAATGCGCGCAGGTCTGGTTGCAGTACTTGCCGACGTTGATCTGCAGCGTGGTGAGTTCGGTGCGATCTAGGAGGGGGGCGTCTTCCCGGATGCGGTCTATGAAACTCACGCCCCCGTTCGATGAGAGAGGCAAGGATATGTGTGCGGGCATCGTTTCTCCCGAGGGAAAAGAATCGATCTTGAACTTAAGCGGTCCGCACCAGTTTTCTGCGAAGCGATTTGATGCGTCTTCTCACGCGCTTGAGCTGAACGCCGTCTTTCGCCTCGATATGCTGATCCCGCGTGTTCTTGAGAGCCTTGATCTGCTGCTTTACGGCGCTCCTGTCTATTTTGGAGGTGCGCTTCGCCTCGATCAACGGAATGTCGTTTATCTCCTTGAGCGCCCGGGTCAACTGGGTTTTGTCCATCCCGTGGACGCCCGAGATTTTTCCGCCGTAGGCCAGGGCGGCTTCCTTGAGCTTGGGCACGTTCATCTTGTCGATCTCTTTCGCCGTCAGAACGGGGCCCGCTGGTTCGGGCGCCTCCTCTTGTTCCGGTTGCTCAGGCGCTTCCGCTTCGCTTGTTTCTTCTTTTTCTTCTTCCGCCATTTCTCTCTCCATGAAAAACGGTTTCGCCCCGATGCGCATCCGCGCGCACTCGCGGGGAATGGTATCGCCGAATCGTTCCCGCTCAAGCGGGTTGACCGCCAAACCTAACAAAACGGGGTGCGATGATCAACGGCTTCGCGCGAGTGCGGGCCGCCCGGGAGAAAAAGGATGGTGAAGCCCGGCCGCGCCCGGACCAGGCGGGGCCGCCGCTCGGACAAGGGACGGAGGATGAATTCTCCAACCGCGCCGATAGATTCCTTGAGACTTGCCCGCTGGTGGCCGCAATGATAGAAACTGGATATACGTTATTCCGCAGCGCGGGTTTCCATTGAACAAGAGAGGCGTGGCCGTGGCCGAGAAACTACTCGAAGTGAAAGACATGGTGAAGCACTTCCCGGTGCGCGGGGGCGTATTCTCCCGGATTCGCAACTATGTGCGCGCCGTGGACGGGGTCAGTTTCGATCTGGAGCCGGGCGAGACGCTCGGACTCGTCGGAGAGAGCGGGTGCGGCAAATCCACCACCGGCCGGGCCGTCTTGCGCCTCATCGAGCCGACCTCGGGCGAGGTGAGCTTCCAGGGCACGGACGTCTGCTCCCTGAACAGGGAGTCGATGCGCAGACTGAGGCGCGAGA
>WTGD01000454.1 GCA_011523725.1 Nitrospinota bacterium | reverse complement strand
TTGACTCCCCCTCAAGGGGGGAGTGAAATTCAAAAGCGTGCGCGCAACTCAAAATTGCTTCCCGGGGGTTTTTCAACAGGCCATTGACAAGAGGGATAGGGGGGTTGCCTTTACCCTCTCAGGGGCTTTTTCAACAGTCCCTTGAGGGTCGGTCTCCCTCGGTGAAGACCAACGATACAATGCCTGAAAAATTCCGCGTCCATTCATCTACCAAAACCGCCCGGCGGGGCGATCGAGCCCATAGTGATCCCGCAACGTCTTGCCTTCATATTCCGTCCGGAACAGCCCGCGACGCTGAAGAATCGGTATCACCTCTTCGACAAAAGCATCCAGCATCGTGGGAAAAAGCGGCGGCATCACGTTGAAACCATCGGCGGCGCCATCCCGGTACCAGTCCTCAATCAAATCGGCGACCTGCCCGGGCGTGCCGGCAAATGTAAAGTGGCCGCGAGCACCGGCGAAACGGGCCAGAAGCTGCCGCAAGGTAAGTCCCTCGTTGCGCACGAGATCGACGACCAATTGGGACCGGCTGCGCATGGTTTCGACGCCGGATGGCGGGGGGAAATCGTCCGGCGTCAGCGGCGTGTCGAGCGGCAAATGCGAGAAATCATGTCCGTCGAACCGCGAGGAGAGCGTTCGGCGACCGATCTCCGGGTCGGTATTCTCATTGAGCTCCTGCTCCATCCGTTTTGCTTCGGTCTCCGTCGACGCAATCATCGGGCTCAGGCCGGGCAGAATCACGACCTGACTCGCGTCGCGACCCGCCGCAACCGCTCGCTTCTTGATATCCGCGTAAAACTCCTGCGCCGTCGCCTTTTCGAGGTGGGCCGTAAATACCGCCTCGGCGTGACGCGAAGCAAAGTCACGTCCGGCATCCGAGGAGCCCGCCTGTACCAGCACCGGCCGCCCCTGCGGACTGCGCGGCAGGGTCAGCGGCCCCGCGACGTGATAGTACTTGCCGCTGAAGTCGATTGGACGAATGCGCTCGCTTTTGGCGTAGACGCCGCCTGCGCGATCATCGACCACGGCGTCATCGGCCCAGCTGTCCCACAAATCCTTGACGACCTGGACGAACTCCTCGGCCATCAGGTAGCGGTCCGCATGACTGTCCTGACCCGCATCACCGTAATTGCGCGCGACCTTCGCCATCCAGGTGGTGACGATATTCCAGCCGGCGCGGCCATTGCTCATGTGATCGATCGAACTGAACTGCCGCGCGAGGTTGAAGGCCTCGGAATATGTGCTCGAGGCCGTCGCGATCAGCCCGACCCGCTCGGTTGCGACGGCGAGCGCCGCCAGTAAAGTGACGGGTTCCAGCCAGAGTCGCCCGGAGCGCGGCGCATCCGGCGTCAACATCAGCGAATCGGCGAAAAAGATCGAATCAAAAAGCGCCGCCTCCGCACGCTGGGCCAAATCCACGTAATAGTCTACATCGGTAAGCAAGGCCGCCGAAGAATCGGGATGGTTCCAGGCCGCTTCGTGGTGGCCCCGGGACTGGATGAACAAATTGAGGTGAAGTTGCCTGGTCATTGAAGATAACGGCTCTCATCAGGGGAAGGCAGGCTCGTTGAACATAATAATCAATTTACGAACAGGAGCACAAACCCGGCAAACTCCCATCAAACCGGCTCTGAAAAGTCCGATTAAAAATTCATTCACGTATCCTCGTTTTCCCGGATGATTTGACCAAATCATTCGTCAGCATACCGAGGCTCGCTTCACGCTTGAGTCCAAAACCCAGCTCTTACATCCTGCCGAGAAGACGACCCTGCCGATGTCGAACCTCGGCAACCATCGAGGCGAGTTTTCGGGCGTCCCAGGTGAAATTCGGCCAGCTATGATGTTCATGTATCCACATATCTATCACCGCATGGCACCCGGATATATCTGAGCCGTTTTTATCAGCCTGGGGCCGGCATCGATTCGGCTCGGGCCGGTGCCTTCTGATTCCATGGCCGATGCGGAGATATTGGTTGCCCATATGATAATATTGACCTCGGAAGATCAAACGCTCTTGTCCGTGTCGGACAGGGCGGCGTCAATCGCGGTCAGGAACGGCTTGGCGAACTGCTTCAATTTAGCCTCCCCGACGCCGCTGACCTCGGCGAACTCCACCTCGGTGCGCGGACAGCGGCGCGCCATGTCGATCAGCGTGCGGTCGTGAAACACGACAAAGGCGGGCACCCCGCGCTCCCTTGCCAGCTCCAGCCGCAACGCCTTGAGAACATCCAGCAGCTTCGTTTGCCAGTCGGCCAGGGGCAACTGCTCATCGCTCCGCACCGCGGCCTTCGTGGGGCTATGTGAGACCGCGGCGTCCTTGCGGTAGATGAACTCGCCGTCGCCGCGCAGCAACGCGCCGCCCTTGTCGGTGATCCCGAGCCCGCCGAAGCCACCGATGTCGAGTCGCAGAAACCCCGCGGCGACCATTTGACGGATCATAGAACGCCACTCGTTCTTGCCCCGGTCGGCCCCCACTCCGAACGTCGGTAGACGGTGATGCCCGAAGCGCGTGATCTTTTCGTTCTCTGTCCCACGCAAGACGTCGATCAGATGCGCCGCGCCGAAGCGTTCCCCCGACCGCCTGGCCGCCGACAGTATCATCAGCGCCTCCTCCGTTCCGTCGGCGAGCTCGGGCGGAGAGAGGCAGATGTCGCAATTGCCGCAAGGCTCGATCCGTTCCCCGAAATAACCCAGTAGAGTCACCCGCCTGCAGGCGGGTGACTCGCAATAGCCAAGAAGCGCGTCGAGCCGCTTGTGCTCCCGGCGCCTGCGCTCCGGACCCGCGTCCTCATCTTCGATGAACCGGCGGCGCATCCGAATGTCATCCAGCCCATAGAGCATGTGAGCCTCGGCGGGGTCGCCGTCGCGCCCGGCCCGACCGAGCTCCTGGTAATAGGCCTCCATGCTGCCCGGAAGATCCGTGTGGAAGACATACCGGACGTCCGCCTTGTCGATCCCCATGCCGAAGGCGATGGTCGCCACGATCACGACGCCGGGATCGGTCATGAAGACGTTCTGGTGGGCTTCACGCTCCCAGGCCTCCATGCCCGCATGATAGGGCAGCGCGCGCACCCCATCCGCCGCCAGCATGGCAGCGGCCTCCTCCGTCTTCTTCCGCGAGAGGCAATAGACGATTCCGC